>NZ_CBFIIF010000011.1:0-85505 GCF_965662665.1 Congregibacter sp.
TCATTTGCACGGCAAATTGACGGGCGAGCAACATCACGTCTTCCTCACGATGGCGAAGCGCTGGCATATGCACAATGTCGAAGCTCAGGCGGTCTAGAAGATCGGCACGGAAGGTTTGAGTATCCGCCATAGACCGAAGGTCTGCGTTAGTCGCGCCGACGACGCGGACGTCAACCTGAAGCGTTCGTTGTCCGCCTACCCGTTCAAACTCACCATACTCAATCAGGCGCAGGAGCTTTTCCTGCAGGCGAGGGGACATGGTGCCAATCTCGTCGAGAAGTAAGGTGCCACCATCAGCACGCTCGAAGCGTCCTACGTGAAGTCTGGACGCGCCGGTAAAGGCGCCGGCTTCATGACCAAAGAGTTCACTTTCAAGGAGGGTCTCGGCCATAGAGGCACAGTTCACCTTCACGAAGGGTGCGTCCCATCGGGGAGACAAATAATGCAATCGCTCCGCTGCGAGCTCTTTTCCGGTCCCGCGTTCGCCGAGTACCAGTACCGGACGCTGTATACCGGCCAGCTGAGAAAGGTGGTCCAGGGCGGCAGCGAGGGCATTTGACTCGCCCAGCATGTTGTCTGGTTGCTTCATATCGGCATAATACACCAATAAGGATGGCTAAAATAACCATACTTAATGGTTATTCTGACCTTAAAAGCAAGCGCTTAAGTAAAGTAATTTGTTATATTTAGTACATAACTTATTGTTTTTATTGATTTAGCGATAAAGCTGGCCTGGAGCTTGGATTATCTTAGCTAAGTGTGAGACTTCAAGGAGCGCTTTATGGAACCGGACCGCATAACCATTTATCTCGCCCTGGCCGTGGTGGCCTGTGGGATAGCTGCGGTCACCGGACCATCGTTAGCTCTCTTATCACTATTTGAAATTGTACTTGTTGTAGAAGTGATAAATCTGATTTCCGCGCCGGGCGACGCAATCCAGTCCCGAGGCGAAACCCCAAGCAACTCGCAAGGAGAGTAATCATGGGAATTTTTTCGCGAATGAGCGACATTATTAACTCGAACATCAGCGCGCTGCTTGATCAGGCCGAAGACCCTGAAAAGCTGATTCGGCTGATCATTCAGGAAATGGAGGACACCTTGGTAGAGGTGCGCAGTTCTTCCGCGCGGGTGCTCGCTGATCGTAAGGCGGCGACACGACGGGTTGAGCAACTGCAGGCTGAGGCTGATTCCTGGGAGCAAAAAGCCAAATTAGCGATCCGTAAGGGACGAGAAGATCTGGCTCGCGCTGCGCTAAAAGAAAAGCGTGAGATCGAAGATGAGCTGGATGCGGTGAGTGGTGAGCTCGCGGCGACCGATGAGCACATCGCCCAGTTGAACGATGAAATTGGCAAGCTCCAGGCGAAACTCAATGACGCCAAGGCCAAGAAAAAAGCCCTGGTGATGCGCACACAGACCGTCGAGTCACGCATCAAGGTTAAGCGACAGGTTAACCGGGATGCCCTCGATCAAGCGTTTGGGCGCTTTGAGCACTTTGAGCGACGCATGGACAATCTTGAGAGCCAGTTGGAAGTGATGGATATGGGCAACGATGTTGCGCCGTCCCTGGCCGCAGAGATCAATGCTCTCGAGCAGGACGAGAAGATCACCGCAGAGCTGGACCGTTTAAAAGCGGAATTGGGTGGGTCTGATTCGTCCCGGGATGCCTAAACCCATTCCGCTCCCGGCAGCAATAGTGCAGGATGGGAGCATTACCCTTTGAGGCGGAGAGCCATTAATGGAACTCTACGAACTACTTTTCGTACCAACGATCCTCTTCATGGTCATCGTGGCCCCGATTTGGATAGTGCTGCATTACCGCAGCCTGAATCGATCAAGTCGTAGCTTGAATGAAGAAGATCGCGAAAACGTTGAACAGATCCTGGTAACGGTTGATCGACTGTCGGAACGTATTCAGGCGCTGGAGTCTATATTGGACTCCGATCATGGCGACTGGCGTGATCAGGAGCAGCAAGGTGGCAACACAAGGAGAAGCTCATGAACGACTATTCGCAAGGCGGTCGACGCAGACGCGGACGCACGCGCGGTCGCAGTGGGGGGGCGCAGTTTCGCTACTATCAGGAGCGTAAGCGTCATGGCTGGGGCATGGGGCTTTATCGCAACCGCCGCGACGGCAAAATCTGTGGTGTTGCTGCAGGGATCGCGGATTACTGGGACGTTGCCGATTGGGTAGTGCGCCTGGTGTTTATTGGCGCGTTTCTCTTCACGGGCACTTTGGCAATCTGGGCCTATGTTGCGGCATGCTTGCTGTTGAGTCCGAGACCCGATGATCGGAGCGGTCGCAAGCGCAGGCGTGAGGCAGAGGACGCTTCAAGAGCAGCCCCTGAATCCGCAAACGAAGAGGCTTTCGGTCCCGAGATGGAATACGACGAGCGCTATCATGATTACCGTCCCAAGCGCATGTTTCGCTACAGCGAGAGTGCGAGCGTGCGTCTCTCCCGAGCACGGGAGCGTCTTGATGGGGCGCTGAAGCGGGTCGAGGACATGGAGACTTACGTGACCTCGCGTCGTTACAAGCTCAACAAAGAGTTTTCCAGACTCTAAGAACATTGTTCCCGGGGGTTGTGCCCCCGGCTCCTCCGGGTATCCTCCTACCTCATGATAATAAGTAGATGGGCCTTTTGGCTCGTCTCGTGGAGGGTAAGTATGGGTGCAAGTCGAATGGCTTTGTTTGGTGACGTGGTCATGCCGGGAACTGAAGCTGTCGACCCTTATCACCTCCCACCACCCGCCGCCTGGCTCGCACTTACGGAGCCGCAAAGAGTGGCTCTGGAAGTCCTTTCCCTAGCGTCGGTGCGCCGCTTACTCAGCAAACTACCCACGGGTGACGGACATCCGGTCATGGTGTTGCCGGGATTTTTGGGTTCGGACGGCTACAACGCCTCCTTACGACGATTTCTCAAAAGTCTCGACTATCGAGTCTATGGCTGGGGACAGGGTCAAAATCTCGGTCCTCGGGGGGACACCCTCGAGAGCCTCCTGGAGCGTGTGGCTATGCTGAGCGATCGGTACGGGACGTCGGTATCCCTCATAGGACATAGTCTGGGCGGCATATTTGCTCGAGAGATTGCCCGAGAAAAGCCCGCGCTCGTGCGGCAGGTGATAACTCTGGGTAGTCCCTTCGGGCGTGGACGGCATAGCGGCTCTTATCCAGCCCGCTTGTTCGAAGCTCTCAATCCAACGGATGACCTGCCGGTTGCGCTGGATGATCTTCATCGCGCGCCTCCTGTGCCTACCACCGCTGTGTATTCCAAGGGAGACGGTATAGTGAATTGGCGTACGTCTATTCAAAGCCCCGACTTTGCGCATGCGAGCACGCAAAGCATCCAGGTTCGTGGCAGTCACTGTGGGATGACCCTCAACCCGACGGTTTGGTACTTGATCGCAGATCGACTGCGGCAATCGGTGGAAGATTGGCAGCCTTTTTCTGTGAGCGGACTGGCGAAAGTCATGGTGCCCAAGCACGCTTGATTGTTTGTTCCTCTCTTATTGCGGTTGATATAGCTTAGTTTCCGATGCCATCACGCGACTGTTTACGTCGATGCGCGGGCATAGCCCTCGCACTGCTGCCCCTGAGCTTTTGCGCGTTTGCTCAGACTGATCCGGGTCCGACACCGGGGTGGTCTGTCAGTGCCAGTGTGCGTTTGCGAGCGGAGTCTCTGGCGGAATCTTTTCGCCTCCTCGCTCCCGAACAGGACCACCTGTACTTTTCTCGCACCCAGTTGGGAGCGCTTTTTCAGGCCTCAAGCTGGAGCTTCGAGTTTGAAGTACAGGACAGTCGAGCCTGGGGTATCGAAACCTTGTCTCCCGTCGGTACCGATGACGTCAATAGCCTTGAGCCTATAAATCTCAAACTATCAAAGCAGTGGGCCGCAGGTGGAGATTCCACACTAGACCTTACGGTCGGGCGAATGACCCTTGATTACGGCAGTCGTAGGCTTCTTGCGCGAAACAACTTTCGAAATACGAGTAATGCCTTTCAGGGTGTTCAACTTACACACTCGTCTGCGGCGTCCACAGCCCAGGTGTTCTATACGCTGCCGCTGCAGCGGCAACCTGATGTCTTTGCCATTGAATCTCTAAGAGATAACGAGTTCCGCCTCGATAAAGCCGGGCGGGGAGCACGCTTTTTTGGAGGGATTTTCGATCATCTGCTCCCGGGGGCTGACGCAACGCTCGGCGCTTATGTCTTTGGCAGCGAGCTGAAGGATCAGCCCGGTCGGCTTGTAGCGGATCGAGAGTTAACGACGCTGGGTTCACGACTGACCTGGAAAAGGGGGCGCCTGGATACAGAGTTGGAGGCTGCCTACCAGTGGGGCGAATCACTAGCGAGCCTACTGTCTTCTCCCTCGGATCAGCTTCAGCATCGCGCCTGGTTTTCGCATCTGCATCTTGGGATGGAAGTGGTGCCTGGTGTAAACCTGGCACTTGGCTACGATCACGCGACGGGAGATCGTGATCCCTTTGACGGGCGCAACGAACGTTTTGATCGCCTCTACGGCGCTCGCGCTTTTGATTTGGGACCCAGCGGTATTTTTGGTGCAGCAGTGCGCAGTAACCTCCGATCGCCTTTTCTTCGTCTGCGGTGGAAGCCTACTTTCACCCAAAGCTGGCTCTTGTCCTATCGCTGGTTATCGCTGGATAGTTCCAGAGACTTCTTTGTGACCGGTGCTCGTAGAGATCTTAGCGGAGCTTCGGGTCGCGAAATCGGTGGGCAGTGGGAGTTGCGCTGGCGTTGGAATCCCCTTCGCTCGGCGTTTGACTTCGAGCTAGGGGGTGCCTACCTCGATAAGGGTGAGTACTTTGATGGGGGAGCGGGGGCAGCGCTGAACCCTCCGTCGGCAAACAGCAGCCAATATTTGTTTGCACAGCTGCAGTGGCATTACTAAGGTCTTCCTCGCGCCTTCCATGCCGGAAGTGTTTCCGATGCGAAAAACCCTTCGATACGGACTAGGTGCTGCTGGTGCTATTAGTACTATGAGTGCCGCGAAGCCCGGACAGAGGATTCATATCCTCCTCGCCGGAGACATGTCGAATAATGCGGTAATAGATGCCTGCGGAAGAGCCTTCAAGTAAGGCCTCCCGCAGCATATTGTCCGTATCCACAGATTCCGCTGCGTCTAAAAGTCTGCCAAAAGTTCGCTTAAAGTTTTCGCTGTGGCGCGTACGAATTTCTGTGCCAAACAGCATGTCGTGCACGAGTTCCGGGGTTTCACGACTGCTTGCGGCGGCAGAAACCAAGCGGCGAATAAACAAGGAGTGGTCTCCGGTGCTGGCCTCGGAGCGTAGGTTTGAAAATTCTTCGAGACTGACATCGTTGCTGCCCGTGGGTCCAAAAACAGATACATAGTGGAAACCGGCAATGCTGCCCAATTGTTCCTGCACAAGGCCAAGGAGCTTAAAGTAAGAGTCGCGCCTGGAATGCAGTTCAAGGCGTCGCGTGCTTTGCTCCTGCATGCTGGTCGCGCGGGTGTTCGCCGTGATTTCTTTTTGCTGCATGAAATGACCGATGACCAGCCACAAAAAGGCCAGGGGCGCGAAGGCGCCTTCAAAGAAACTGCCGATATCGGCCGTGGGCAAGGATTGGAATTCGGTCCAACCCACCACCCGGGTGACGTAATAGATCCCTGTGCTCATCCAGAGCGTCGTAACCGTCAGGCCTAAAATGATCCGCCAGTCGAGGCCTTTGCCTGTTGTATCTTCATTGTCCATATGCGGAGCATAGCAGAGCTCAAAGGGGGCTGTTGAATACTTCAGGCATGCCCTAGGCTATGCCGTTCACAGCTTTGGAGGTCTTCGTGGACACGGTCGTTGTAAAAGATTTTGGGGGCAAGGGGCTGCCTCTGTTGTTTGCTCATGCCAATGGTTACCCACCGGGCAGCTACCGTGAACTGTTTGCGTATCTTGAGGACAGCTTTGCGATCAAAGCGCTTGAGCACCGGCCGCTGTGGGGCGGGAGAGAGCCGCCGCGCCGCCTCAGTTGGCAGTTGTTTGCCAACGACACGCTCGATGCGATCAACAGGAACTACTCAGAGCCTGTCTGGGTCATGGGACACAGTATGGGCGGTACCATTGCCGCACTTGCTGCACGGCGCCACGCAGAGAAGATTGCAGGAATTATTCTTCTGGATCCGGTGTTTCTGCCCGATCGCGTAGTGATTGCGACCCGCTTGAAGTCCGAGAAACGACGCCGCAATATGCCCATGCTCCGTCGGGCCCTCTCGCGACCGGAGCATTTTGAAAGTCACGCCGCAGCTTTTGACTTCTATCGTGGCAAACTTGCTTTTCAGGGTCTGAGCGATGAGGCGCTATCGCACTATGTTGAAGCGAGTAAAGCGCCGATGCCAGATGGCGGCGTCCAACTTCGCTATTCGGGCGCCTGGGAGGCGGCAGTGTACGGGAGTGCCCCCAGGGCACGTCCATTGATGAAACGCATGTCGCTGCGCACAGTGGCGCTGCGAGGGGCCGAGAGTGACACGCTGCGCCCCGAGATTTGGTCGCGGTGGCAGCATTGGCAGCCCGGGGCGAGTTTTATAGAGATTCCGGGAGGGCATCTGTTCCCCCTGGAATCACCAAAGGCGACGGCGGACGCGGTGGTGAGCCGTGTTTTTGCGGATTAATTTTCTTGGGCCCCTTTCACGCTAGCACCGAGCGCCTATAATCGGGTGTAAGACACACGGAGAGTTGTTATGGGGAAGATCTTAATCGTTGCTGACAAGGGTAAGTCCTGTGTCGCGACATCCCGGGGCCTCGAACTGGCTGCCAAGCTGGGCTATGAGGCCGAAGTGGTCGCATTCGTGTATGCGCCGCTCAATCATGTTGAGGGCGGCAAAACCGCTCAGACGGCATTGAAGCAACAAATTCTCGAAAAACGTCGGACGCAGATGCTGGAGCGGATTGATAGCTTTTCAGCAAAAGATCAGAAAGTGGCTTTGAAAGTGGTGTGGATGAAAACTGTCCACCCCTGGATCGTCAAGCGAAGCGGAAGCGCCAAGTTTGCAGCGGTGGTCAAGACGACGCACAGCACCGGGAGTCTGGGCTATACATCCACAGATTGGCATGTGCTGCGGGAGTGTCCCGTGCCCGTGCTCATGGTGGCCGAGAAGAAGTGGAGTCGTACGCGGCCAGTGATGGCAGCTTTGGATTTAGGGACGCGTAAGCGGAGTAAGCAAAAACTCAATTCTCAGGTCCTGGGCGCAGCCAAGGCACTCGCCGAAGCCTTGGGCGTGGAGTTGAAAATCATGTCGGCGATAGAGATACCGTCGGTGCTCGCCGATCTTGATTTGGTTGATCCTATTAGCTACTCCAAGAAACATCGCGAAGAGATGCTTCCGCATCTCAAGGCGCTTGCGAAGGAGCATGACATCTCCGAAAAGGCCTTTGTTACCAAGCGTGGCCCCGTGTGCAAGGTTATTACCTCGCAGGCGGCAAAAGCTCGCGCGCAAATAGTTGTGATGGGTACCGTCGCGCGTCAGGGTCTCAGTGCCAAACTCATAGGCAATACCGCAGAGTCTGTATTACAAGATCTTCACACAGATGTGTTAGCTATTAAGCCTGAAGCCTGATGCATTGCGAGCTACGCGGCATCGGGGCCCGATGACTGGTAGATGTGAGACATTATGAATAGCCCGATTAAAACGCGTTTAGCGGATCTGGACGACAGCCTTTTTGTGCCGCGAGAACTCAGCTGGCTATCGTTTAACGCCCGAGTGCTTCAGGAGGCGGCTGATCCAAAGGCACCGGAGATTCAGCGTCTTCGGTATCTCGGTATTTTCTCCAACAACCTGGATGAGTTCTTTCGCGTACGCGTAGCGGAGGTACGGCGGATCATCTCCGTGTCCAGTGGCAATACCCGGCAGCGAGCCAAGGAACTACTGGCGGCGATACAGGCTGAAGTGGTGTCCCAGCAACATGACTTTGAGCGGGTGTATGGGTCGGTGATGAAAGCGCTGCAGGCGCGTCGCATCTATCTCATCAACGAACGACAGCTGGAGCCCAATCAGGCGCAATTTGTACAGGATTACTTTACCAATACGGTATTGCCTGAGCTCGATCCCATACTGTTTAACGAAGGTTCGCCGATACCCGTTCTCAATGACGAGTGTCTGTATCTCGCGGTCGAGATCAAATTCGCCAAGAAACAACGCGTCGCGGTGGTGGAGGTGCCCACGGATCGAATGAACCGCTTCGTGGAGATACCGCGGCGTAAGGGTAAAAGCGGTCGGGTGTTTATTGCCCTGGATAACGTGATTCGCGCCTGTCTTCCACAAATGTTTCGTGGCGTACTGCCCATAGACTCGACTGCAGCCTACTGTTTCAAGTTTTCGCGGGATGCGGAGCTGGAGCTTGATGTGGGCATTATGGAAAGCCTCATCGAGAAGATGGCCAGTAGTCTCAAGCAGCGCCAGAAAGCCGACGCGGTGCGCTTCGTCTACGATGCGCAGATGCCGGCGTCGCTGCTGGACTTTTTAGCCTCCAGGTTTTCTCTGGGTAAATACGATAGCCTGATCCCCGGCGGTCGCTATCACAACTCAAAAGATTTCATGTCTTTTCCCAATGTTGGTCCCCGATACCTCGAGTTACGACCGCTGGGCAATGTGCCTGTCACGCACATTGATAAAGAGGACAATATCCTTGCCGCTATTCGCCACAAGGATGTTTTGCTGTACTACCCCTACCATTCCTTCGATTACCTCATTAACTTGCTTAAGACTGCTGCGGTTGATCCTCAGGTCGACAATATAAAGATCTGCCTATATCGGGTGGCGTCGGAGTCCAGAGTCGTAGACGCGCTGCTGAGCGCGGTGCACAACGGCAAGCGCGTTTTGGCCGTGGTAGAGCTAGCTGCACGTTTTGATGAGCAGGCCAATATTAACTGGGCGCAGCGACTTACCGAGGGAGGAATCGAGGTCAAGTTCGGTGTTCCGGGACTAAAGGTGCACAGCAAGTTGCTGCTCATTCAGCGGCGCGAAGACGGGCAGCAGCGGTTTTATACGCATATCGGCACGGGGAACTTCAACGAAAAAACCGCACGTTTGTACACGGACTTTTCTTTGCTGACTTACGATCAGGAGCTCGGTCGTGAAGTTTTCGATGTCTTCGACTTTCTTCAGTACAACTATCGCCGCCCTGATTATCAGCATTTACTGGTGTCTCCGCACAGCTCCCGCCCGGGGCTCGTCAAGATGATTGACACGGAGATCGCCAACGCGCGTAAAGGCCTGCGCGCGGCCATGACGCTCAAGTGCAATAACCTGGTAGATCGCGAATTGGTTATGAAGCTCTATGAAGCCAGCGATGCCGGCGTAGAGATTCGACTGATTGTCCGGGGCATGTGCTCCCTACAGCCGGGGGTCAAAGATATTTCGGAGAATATCCAGGCGATTAGTATTGTCGATCGCTATCTTGAGCATCCCCGGGTGTATGTTTTTTACAATGGGGGAGAGCCGCGCTATTACATAGGTTCAGCGGACTTGATGACGCGCAATATCGACTATCGTGTCGAGGTGTTGTGTCCGATTTACGATGATGATGCGCGCACAATTATTCAGGATGTCCTGGACATACAGTGGCATGACAATGTGCGCGCGAGGACGCTCGATAGGGCGCAGTCGAACAAGGCCGTGGTCCGGAAAGCGAAATCAGCGGCTATCCGTTCCCAGGAGTCTATCCACGCCTATTTGAGCGCGGGCAAAAAACCACGAATTCCACGTTCAAACATGCTGCTTCCGCCAAAGCAGCGCAAGAAAGTGAAGAAGGGCTAATCCTTATGGCTGGTGCGAGTCTCCTCGCCCTGTTAGATGACATCGCCGTTTTACTGGACGATGTCTCGGTGATGACCAAGGTCGCCGCGCGAAAAACAGCGGGCGTGCTGGGTGATGATTTAGCGGTTAATGCCGAAAAAGTCACCGGCGTCGCTGCAGATCGCGAATTGCCCGTAGTGTATGCCGTGTTTAAAGGCTCGCTACTGAATAAGGTCATGCTGGTTCCCGCAGCAATAGTCATCGCTGCTGTTGCAGCTTGGCTGATTACCCCATTGCTCATCGCCGGAGGGCTGTTCCTCTGTTTCGAAGGCTTTGAAAAGCTATGGCACTATCTTAGCCACAGCGCCGACTCCCGCCACAAGGAGCAAGAGGCTTTTCGCGAGCGCTTGGAGGATCCCTCCATCGACCCTTTGCAATTCGAGAAGAAACGCATCAACGGTGCTATTCGTACGGATCTGATTCTCTCTGCCGAGATCATTGTGATTACCCTGGGAATTGTTGGCGATGCCAGTCTGGCGGTCCGCGCTGGCGTCCTTACGACGATAGCGCTGTCCATGACCATCGGCGTGTACGGACTTGTCGCGGCAATCGTAAAAATTGACGACCTGGGTTTGTACTGGATTCAAACTGACAACAAAGGCTTTGGAGGAGGGCTTGTCCGGGCCATGGGTCGAGGCCTGTTGTTTATCGCGCCACGCCTGATGCGTACTCTGACAGTGGTGGGTACGGCGGCGATGTTTCTCGTGGGTGGCGGTATCCTGGTTCATGGGATTCCGCAGCTCCATCATCTCTCCGAGAGCGCGCTGAGCCTTGCTACTCAGACTTTGGCTGACAGTGCCTGGGTCACCGCGATTTTTCCCCAGCTATTTGCCGCTCTGGCGGGATTGCTAGCCGGTGCTGTGGTGCTTTTGGTCGTGAGTGGCACTAGCTCTGTATTTAAAAAGAGCTAGCGTCTCCGGCCTCGCTTGGGGTGCTGAGTACTACGCTATCTCAACAAGGACCCCAGGATCCCTCTAAACAGTTTTTTGCCGAGAGAATGACCTGCGGCGGATCCCAGGCTCCTTGCCATACTCTTCACAAAGGCGTCGCTGCTACTTTGGGTTTTCCGTCCGGTTTTTTTACGCGCACTGGTTTCACGTCTTTTCAAGGCTTTTTCGTCCCTGTCAGCCTGCTGCGCAGCGGCTCGTGCCAGAAGTTGTTCGTGGGCGCTCTCTCTGTCAATGCCCTTGGCGTAGCGTCGGCCATTGGGATCGTTCTTTAACACCGCGGCGCGTTCGGCCATCGTTGCCTTGCCCATGCGCGAGGAGGGCGGTCTGATGAGCGTTCGCTGGACGATTGATGGTACGCCCTTCTTTTGCAGAGTTGAGACAAGCGCTTCGCCTACCCCCAACTCGCTGATCACCGTTTCTGTATCCAGTGACGGATTTTCCCGAAAGCTTTGCGCCGCTACTCGTACGGCCTTTCGCTCTTTTGGCGTGTAGGCGCGTAGGGCATGCTGTACGCGGTTTCCCAGTTGTCCCAGAACGCTATCGGGAATGTCGGCAGGGCTCTGAGTCACGAAGTAGATTCCCACGCCCTTGGACCGAATGAGACGCACGACCTGCTCAATGGTTTGTAACAGGACTTTGGGTGCGTCCTGAAATAGAAGATGAGCCTCGTCAAAGTAAAACACCAACTCAGGCTTATCGGGATCACCTATTTCCGGCAGTTGTTCAAAGAGTTCGGATAATAACCACAACAAGAACGTGCTGTAGACGCGCGGGCTGCGAATCAGTGTGTCTGCCGCGAGAACATTGATGAGGCCGCGTCCATCGCGCGTCCGCTGCATGAGATCACTCAGCTCTAATGCGGGCTCCCCAAAAAAGTGTTTGCCGCCTTCGCGTTCCAGCATGAGCAATCGTCGCAGAATTGCGTTTACAGACGCCGTGGCGACTCGATAGGAGCTACCCAGGGTCTTTCGGTTATCGGCAAGATGCTGAAGCGTGGTGCGAAGATCAGCCAGGTCCAGCATAAGCAGACCATTGTCATCTGCAAACTGAAACACCAGTGTCAGCACGCCCTCTTGCGTATCGTTTAAGCCGAGGAGGCGCGAGAGAAGCTGCGGCCCCATCTCCGAGAGCGTGGTTCGAATGGGGGTGCCTTTCTTGCCAAATAGATCCCAGAACGCAACGGGATAAGCTTCTTGTTTGTAGCCCGTGATGCCGATTTTCTCTACCCGCTCGTCAATCTTGGGATGCGGTTTGCCCGCTTGGCTAAGACCCGATATGTCGCCTTTCACGTCGGCCAGGAACACCGGAACGCCCTGTGCCGAAAAGCTCTCTGCAAGACATTGAAGGGTGACAGTTTTTCCCGTGCCCGTGGCGCCGGCAATGAGGCCGTGACGGTTGGCATATTTTGGGTTCAGAAATACCTGGCCCGCATCGGACCCTCCGATAAGGATGCCGGGATTCTCTTGCGCTTTATTCATGGTAGACCTGTCAGCTTTTGGCGAGTTTGGGTTTAACGGCAACTTTGCGCGCGGCGCGTTTGGCTCTGGGTTTTGCAGCGCTCTTTGTTTTTGCCTTGGTTTTCGTTTTCATTTTCGTTTTTTGTTTTGGTTTTAGCTTTTGGCGCTGTTCTCGACCTGGGCTTGGCGGTGGACTTCATTTTGCCCTTTTCTGGATCTGCAGCTGTGCGGCGGTTGTCCGTAGATCGACGTCCTGCGCCACTAACCCCGGCGACAATTTCCAGCTCTGCCAGAGAGTCCTCGAGATGGTCGATGATGCGCTGTATCTGCGGCAGAGACCTACGGCAAGCGACGATCCCGAAGTCGAGCTGGTTGTGATAGCTGACCAGCGTGATGTTCATGGCAAAACCGTCGAAGACGATGGAGGCGGGATAAATACCGTCTAGTCGCGCACCATTCCAATAGAGTGGTTTTCGAGGCCCGGGAACGTTGGATACTACGGTACTGAAAGCGGGGAACTTCGAGCCTAAGCCAAGAATCGACGTGAGTAGGGCAGGCAGCTGTGTCAGCTGCATAAACAGCGCGGCCTCGGCGGGGGAGAGCTCCCGAAGAAGGTCCTTGCCGGCGCGCATGGATTCCTGAATCGTGCGTAAGCGCTTCTCCGGATCGTAAACATTGGTGGCCATATCCGCCGTGATAAAGCCAATGGCATTGCTCGAATCCACGTCGCCTTCCTCGCGGAGAGAAACCGGTGCCATGGCTTTTAAGGAATGCAGGGGAAGTTCATCCCGGGACAGCAAGTAGCGACGAAGCGCTCCGGCGCACATGGCGAGAACAACATCGTTAACCGTCGCGTCCATGGACTTACAAACGTTTTTCACCCGCTCAAAGGCAAAAGTCTGCGCGACAAAACGTCGGGCACCGGAAACTCTCGTGTTGATCGATGTCTTGGGAACGTTGTGCCAGGGCACAGCGAGGTTGCCACTACGACCGACAAAGGCGAGTCCAAAGCGTCGCATTGCTGTGGCGAGGTTGATGCTCGAATCGTACTGTTGCTTAAGCGCTTCCATTACATTGCGCATGTCCCTTTTATCAGGGGCTGAGGGCTTGGGCGCGTCTCCAAAACGTGATTTCTTGTAGGCGTTGTAGGCTTCCAGAGAGAAGGGCGCATAACCCGGCGGGCCGTCGGCTTCCTCTGTACACATGGCCTGGGTGATCTGCATGGCACCTACGCCGTCTATAGCTGCGTGATGGATTTTGTTATAAACCGCAAACTGTCGATCCTGTAACCCTTCTATGATGTGCATCTCCCAGAGGGGGCGGGTCCGATCCAGTAATGTAGTGTGGAATCTTGAGGCGAGCGCAAACAGTTCCCGGTAACGCCCCGGACTGGGTAAGGCAGAGTGGCGAACATGGTAATCCATGTCTATATGGGAGTCTTTTTCCCAGTAAAGGCCGGTCTTGGAGGTAACGACGTACTCGCCAAATGGCTTTCGAAAATCGGTGCTTTCCCGCAGCTGGGTCAGTAGCGACGCCATAAACGCCTGTTCATCGACGCCCTCGGGAAGCGTAAACAAGTTGATGCCCCCTACATGCATGGGAGTTTCGCGTTTCTCCAGCAAAAGAAATCCTGCACTGGCTAGGTCAATTCTGCGCATTATTTTGTTCCCTTAGCGATAATCGAATCCTATAAGCTTTGCGCCCATGTTGTAAGCGGCTCCGGTGACGCGGGGCCTCGTTAACACTACACTGCTCACCCTCACCCCGTAAATCAGGAGAACACGCATGCGTCGAAGTTTCTTTTCTGCTTTGTTTTTGACGTTCTTTGCTGCGAGCGTACAAGCTCAGATTCAAAGCGAGCACGCCCAAAAGACACTGGAAATCTACAAAACCATTGTGGAGGTTGATACTTCCAAAACAAAGGGCAACACCATAAAAGTAGCTCAATACCTCGCAGCTGAGCTTATCGCAGCGGGCTTTGCTGAAGAGGATGTTAGGATCGTGCCAAAGGACGGTTTCGGCACATTGATCGCGACTTATCGAGGTGACGGTAGCGCGGGGGCCAAGCCCATACTGTTGCTAGGGCATATGGATGTTGTTGAAGCGCTGGCGGAAGACTGGGTTCGACCACCTTTTGAGCTTACCCAGGACGACGTGAATTTCTACGCCCGAGGCACCATCGATAATAAGTTCGGTGTGGCGCAGCTTACCGGCACCATGATTCGCTTGAAGAAAGAGGGCTTTGTTCCTGACAGAGACCTCATGCTGGTCTTTTCCGGGGATGAGGAGAGCGGCATGACCACTACACGCATGATGGCCTACGAGATGCCGGAAATTGCCGAGGCCGAGTATGCCCTGAACTCCGACGCGGGTGGCGGGAGTCTCACAGCTGATGGAGTGGCAGTGAGCTATCGGGTACAGGCCGCAGAAAAAACCTACGCGACCTGGGAAATCACCATGCGTAATCCCGGTGGTCACAGTAGCCGACCGCGCGATGACAACGCCATCTATGAGCTAGCGGCCGCTGTGAAGCTTCTTGAGGCGCATCGCTTCCCTGTGCGCTGGAGCGAAATGACCTTGTCCTATTTTCAACAAGTGGGCGAGAAGATAGGCGGTGAGTTAGGCGATGCCATGGTTCGCTTTGCCTATGACCCGGAAGACGCAGAGGCGGCGGAGATTCTGCGCAGCCAGCCATCCTACGTGGGCACCACGCGGACCACCTGTGTGGTGACAATGCTGCAAGCAGGCCATGCTGAAAACGCCTTGCCCCAGTCTGCAACCGCGACGGTTAACTGCCGAATATTTCCCGGCGTGTCCGTCGCGGAGATTGAGGCGGAGCTAAAGTCCGTCGTGGGTAATGAGGACGCGGAGTTTGTACTGCTGGGAGACCCAACCGAGAGCCCCATATCCGAGGCTCGTGCGGATGTCCTCGCTGCAGTGGGTAAAGCAGTCCACGCCCGGCATCCGGGACTGGATCTAATCACTTACATGGAATCGGGTGGCACCGACGGTATGCATTTTCGAAAGGCGGGGATTCCGACCTGGGGCATCTCCGGCGTGTTTATGAATCCCGATGAGATGTATGCCCACGGACTTAACGAGCGTGTGCCCATCAAGGCGTTCTATGACGGCCTTGACCATTGGTCAGTGATTATTCGAGATCTAACTACCCCAGAGTAGCGAAGCTTTCGCTGTCGGCCTCCTTCAGGTGAGTGTAGATAGGATCTGTAGCTGTAGCCCTCAGATAAGCACCACTTTGTGGTAGGGGAAACAGCTCGTCGTAGCGTTTCACACTCATCTGATCGATTCGCCGGTAGATGTGAGATCGATTGAGGTCCCTTGGGGACTTGAGTCCGGCGGAGGACACCAGATCCAGGAGCGCGTGAAGGGTCTCGGCCTGGAAGCGCGCTACCCGCTGGCCTTTGTCGCCGACGTCCAGACCTCTGACAAGACGGGGGTCCTGGGTTGTAATGCCCGTGGGGCAGCGGTTGGTGTTGCACTCAAGGGATTGGACACAGCCCAAGGCCAGCATCATGCCTCGAGCGCTGTTGCATAGGTCTGCTCCCAGAGCGAGGGCTTTGGCAGCATGAAAAGCGGTGATGATCTTGCCGGAAGCGATGACTTTTACCTGCTCTCGCACGCCAAAGCCCTCCAGCGTGTTAACCACGAATGCCAGACCATCCCGCAAAGGCATGCCCACAGAGTTACTGTACTCCAGAGGTGCGGCGCCTGTGCCGCCTTCGCCGCCATCTACGGTCACAAAGTCTGGCGTGATTTTTGTTTCCAGCATGGCTTTACAAATGGCAATAAATTCACTTTCTCGGCCCACGCACAACTTAAAACCTACGGGTTTTTCACCAGAGAGCTGTCTTAGTTGGCCCACAAACTCCAGCAACTCCTTTGGCGACGAAAAAGCGCTGTGCGCCGAGGGGGATACTACCTCTGTGCCAGCGGGAACCTGTCGAATGCGCGCAATGAGGTCGGTGTTCTTGCTGGCCGGGAGAATGCCGCCGTGGCCGGGCTTTGCCCCCTGAGAAAGTTTGATTTCAATCATTTTGATATTGCTAAGGGTTGCTGTTTCAGCAAACGCTTCCGCAGAGAAACTGCCGCTATCACTGCGGCACCCGAAGTATCCGGTGCCAATTTGCCAGACAAGGTCGCCACCATGTTCGCGGTGGAAGTCTGAAACACCACCTTCCCCGGTGTTGTGATAGAAGTTTCCCAGCGCTGCTCCTTTATTGAGTGCGCGAATAGCGTTGTTACTCAGCGCGCCAAAGCTCATCGCCGAAATGTTTAGTAGCGATGCCGCGTAGGGTTTTGTGCAATCGGGGCCTCCAATGGTGACCCTCGGGTCATGGTCCAGCTCTGAGAGATTTCGCGCTGCAATAGAGTGCCCCATCCACTCGTAGCCATCACGGTAGGTGTCTAACTTGGTACCGAAGGGCACGCTGGCCAGGTCGCCTTTGGCGCGCTGGTAGACAATGGCTCGAAACATACGATTAACGGGAGCGCCGCCCACATCGGACTCGATAAGGTACTGTTGGACAAACGGGCGCACAGATTCGATCATCCATCTTCCCCGGCCAATGAGAGGGAAGTTTCTGCGAATGCTGTGTTCAGTCTGCTGCATGTCATAGATGCCGACACAAAAGCTGACAAGTACTAACAGGAAAAACACCCAGGCCGGGAGGCTGTGCAATCCCACAAAGAAGGGAATGCAGGCGAGCAGGATATGCACGGTAAAAAATGCTGCACGGGACACGGGGATCTCCTTAGCAAGAAGCGAGGTTTGTCGGTTGATCTGCGGCGTAAGCGTACCGCGCGGGCACACTTTCAGCGAGCGCTATCCGCCAAAAACACGGGTTTTCCACGGTGCTTAGGTAAACAGCCAGGGCGCCAGAGATTGGCGGTTTTCGAGCACAACTTGCTGTGCCAGAGGGTTTTCATGGGTCGCTGTCGGATCTAGTTGCAGCAGTTGCAATTGATAGTTGATCAACGTCGCGCGCGTTGCGAGGCAGAGTCGGCCATCCGTCATCCCATAGTCGTGAGCGATGACTTCTTGTTGTGCGGGGGATAACCTGGGGTCGGGTATGACCACAAGGTCTATTCGCTGTTGCCAGTCCTCGTCATGCTCCTTGCCGTAGGTGGACGTGTCGAGAATGTCGGCCTCACCGCGAAAACGACTGAGCACAAAATCACGGAAGCTTTGGTTTTTCTCGCACCAGGCGCGCACATGCCAGCGATAGCCGGTGAACACCAGAGTGTGTGGAACTATGATACGACCTTCGCGATCGGGACTCTGGAGTGACACGTAATCGACTTCGAGGCGTTTTTGCGCACGAGCGGCCTGAATCATGGGTCGAAGAATCGAAGGTGATACGTCCCTGCCGGGCGGCGTGAGCTGCTCAACGTTTGCGGTAGTCAGTGGGAGCGCCTCAAACACTCCCATAAGCTGCTCGTCTCGCGTCATCAGGTGCAGGTATTCGTCTGCGGTGCCCTTTGTGACAGTGGGTACGAAGCTATCGCTAGGGCGGTAGCCTTTCAGAAATTTGTCGTAGGAAATATTGCCCGGGGCTATCTCCCGAAGGTAAAAGTTGATGTCCTTGCTCGCCTGTTGACGACCGATGCCAAAACAGCGAGTGAGGTGCCCGGTAGTGAGGCGACCCTCCCAAAGGCTGATGATTTCTATATAGCGATACCTTAGGAGATGGTCCCAACGATACGGCCACAGGTCCATTATCGGCTCCAATAGGCTACGAATTGAATACTTTGACGTCCCCGCGGGGTTTGCTGTAACCGCGCTGTCCCATAGCGGGACATGAGAAGCTCCAAGGCAGCCCACCTCTACGACGCTTAGTTTGAACGTCGTTTAAGATGAGTGCCTTAAGAGTATTCAGGCTCGACAGCTGGGGGTCTCCCGATTAGCTCTCGCCCATTTTCTTCATAGCGTCCGCCGCGTCAGCTTCTGCGCCTTCCATCATATCCGCGGCATCGGATTCCGCGTCTTTCATCATTTCGTCTGCCGAGTCACTTGCGTCGTCCATCATCTCGTTGGCTGAATCGGCCGCGGAGTCAGCCATCTCGCCAGCAGCCTCCATAGCGTCATCCGCCATTTCGCCCGCAGAGTCCATAGTAGCTTCGGCCATTTCGCCCGCCGACTCCATGGCGCCTTCGGCGGCGTCGCCTACCGCTTCCACGGCTTCGCCGGCGGCATCTACAGCGCCATCAGCCATATCACCCGCTGTGTCCATAGCGCCTTCCGCCATCTCAGAGGCAGACTCAGCTGCGTCCTGAGCCGTGCTCTTGGCTTTGTCCATATCTTCTTTGCTGCAGCCGCTCATGGTCAGGAGCAGGGCTGAGGTGGCAACGACGCCTATGATTGCTTTCGTTCGCATGATTATTCCTTGTTGAGTTGTTTGTCTATGTGCATACGCCGAGGGGAGATCGGCTGTGGACTACTAAAGGCCTGACGCGCAAACGCTTAATCGGGCCGTTACCTTCGCGCCAAAAACAGAGCGCGGCTCTGAACTTAACGGGAAGAGCCGCGCAGGTAAAGGGTTAATATCTTCGCGCTGGCGTTGTCTCGCCACTCAAACAGTAGCTCTACCAGAGCTTTCAAGCTGCCCTGGAAGTGATCTGACTACCTCTCGGCGCGTATCAATGGTACATGTTGACACTCAGCCTTGCTGTGAAAAAGACGCGGTGCTGTGGTCAGTCTACGAATAATCGATCCGGGAGTTTCTTTGTTATGCAGTACTTTGGAATCACTGCGCTTCGCGCAATGCTCATCTCTGTTCTGAGCGTCTTTGCTGTTTCTGCCAACGCGGAGCTAAAAGTGGGTGATATGGCCCCTGATTTTTCTCTTGAAGCCTCCGATGGCAAAACTTATCAGTTGGCGGACTACCGCGGAGAGCAGGCGGTGGTGCTTGCATGGTTTCCCCGTGCTTTTACCTCAGGTTGTACCGTTGAGTGCAAGAGCCTCGCTGAGAACGGCGACGATATCCGAAAGTTTGACGTGAGTTACTTCATGGCCAGCACAGACCCCGTAGAGAAGAACGCGGAGTTTGCCGACGACACGGGTGCAGATTTCCCGCTTTTAAGCGACCCTGATGGCGAAGTTGCCAAGGCCTACGGCGTATATACACGGGGCTTTGCGCGTCGCTACACCTACTACATCGACGTCGATGGAGTGATCACGCACATCGATACCGCGGTTAAGCCAAGCACCTCCGCCGAGGACATGATTGCCAATCTCGAAAAGCTTGGTGTCTCCCAGCGCGATTCCTAAAGGTCCACGCCGCATTCTTTTTTCGCGGAGGAAGCTTTCGGGAGAGTAGAATACGCGCCCACTGATATGGCCGGGCACTATGTGGTTCTCTCGATCAACGCTGAACAGACTCTTTTTGCTGGCACTGCCTATGGTGGTGTCGCAAGGCGCGTTCGCGGTGATGTCCTTCGCGGACCGGTTTTTCCTATCTCGTATTAGTCCCGTACACGTTGCCGCTTCTCTCGGAGGTGGCGTGTCATTCTGGGTGTGCTTGTGCTTTTTCAACGGCATTGCAGCCTACGGTAACGCTCTGGTTGCCCAGTACTTCGGGCGTCGGGATATGCGCAGCTGCCCTCGAGTTGTCACTCAGGGGGTCATTCTTTCAGTGGTGGCGATGCCGCTGCTTCTGCTGCTGGCCTGGCCCATGCTCTCGATGTTCGAATGGATGGGCCACGCCCCCGAGCAGGTGGCCCTAGAGAAGCCTTATTTCATGACCTTCATCGCCGGGAGCTTCTTCTTTCTGGTGAAGACCGTATTGGCATCGTACTTTTCCGGCATCGCTCGGCCCCGGATCGTCATGATTGCTGATCTCATAGGGGTTTTCTTGAATATCCCCCTGAGTTACGTGCTGATATTCGGGCGTCTTGGCTTGCCCGAAATGGGCATTACAGGAGCGGCCATGGGGACTGTCGTCGCCTGCATACTGTCCGTCGGTATCTATTTACTGTTTTACTTCAACGCTATCCACGCCAAACGTTTCCATCTGCGAAAGTCATTTGTTTATGCGCCAGGAATCATGCGTCGGTATCTACGCCTTGGCCTGCCCTCGGGGGTTGAGGTGTTTGTCGGTGTGGGGACCTTCAACGTTTTTCTGTTGCTCTTTCAGTCCTATGGAGTGGCGGAGGGCGCGGCCATGGCTATCGTGTTTAACTGGGACATGCTGTCCTTTGTGCCGCTGATGGGTTTGAACATTGCCCTCATGAGTATGGTGGGTCGTACCGTTGGCGCGAACGACATGTCAAAGACTAACGAGGTGATCTCTGCGGGGTTTGTGATTGCTGTGGCTTACTCGGGTGCAATGGCGCTGATGTTTGTGGTCGCGCGGGAGTCGCTGCTGAACATTTTTGCCACGCCGGGCATGGACTTTTCACCGATTCTGGCCGTGGGCGCGCCGATGATGATTGGCCTCGCGACCTATGCCGTTGCAGACGGCCTTATTCTTGTCTGCAGCGGTGTTCTTCGCGGAGCGGGAGACACGCGTTGGCTGTTGGTTGCGTCGGTGATTGTTCATGTGTTGACGCTAATCGTGCAGGTGTTTGTGATCCTCGTGTGGCAGCTTGGGCCCTTGGTGAGCTGGTGGGTTTTTGTCAGCATGTTGATCGTCAACGCGCTGCTCTACCTATGGCGAGTACTGGGCTCTCGATGGCGACACCCGGAACGCTTAGCCAGAGTGATGGCTGAATAGCCCGGGCCCCTTCGGGGGGCAGGCGTCGCGCCAGCTACTAAACGTTGGCGATCCTGCGAAAAATACTGAGTTCATGTCTTGATTGCTCGCGCCGCAAAAGCATATCAGCGATTTCGCTATCGATGCGTTCAGCGACGATGGAGCGCCAGGCCTGCAGTTTCTTTTTGCCCGGCGCCCGCTGTGTGGGGCGGGGTAACTCCAGCGGTTCGCCGAAGCTGAGGTAGCTAGCCTGAGGTCTGGGCATAGGCGTTCCAAAAACGCCGCGGAGTAGGGGCGGTATGGCATCCGGGCGCATGTTGTCGGACCAAAAGCCTGTTTGTTTCAAAAGCTTCACAATCTGTTCGCTGTCCAGAAGGTACTCGTAAAATTCGTCAGGTCCTACGAGGCCAAAGGGCACAATCGTGTAGCCAAACTCGGCTGCGAGACGGATAAAACCAAGGCGTTCTTTCCACTGCAGTTGGTAGCGCTCCCGGCTGGGTTTTACTGCCTCGTGAGCACCGCCGGGGAAGACCAATATGTCCTGATCATGAGCCATGAGGGCTCGGGCGACATCGGGATGCCCCATGGTGGCCCCACGCCGGATCAGCGTTTTGGCCACACGAGGTTGAGCGAATAAGAACTTGTCCCCCATGGGCCTCAGAAAGCGCCCGTACTCTTGCAGAAGCACCGGCAAGATCACGAAGCCGTCCAAACCAAACAGAGCGTGGTTGCCAATGAACAAACAGGGTTTATCGGGAAGGCGATGAACGTTGTGAAGTTCAGGCCGAAACCAGAACTTGGAGAACCGGTAGATGAGTTGTTCTTCCAGACCGCTTGGTGGTTCGGTAGCCAGGGCGCGATTGATATGTTCACGCAATGCCTGTTCTTCGGACAGGGGATTGCTGTCGCGACTTAGCGGCGTTTTGACGGCCATGAAGGAAGTCCTGAAGTAATGGGGAAACTCGGGGTTAGCAATTATACCGTGCGCGACACGGGACGCGTTAAATCCCAGCTATCGCGGGTACCCCGGCCAGCCATGGGTGCGCCCAGGCAAGAAAGGCGACGAAAACGGCGGCAATTGCGACGGTAATAAGTTCAGCCGTGACGCCGGGCGCCGCAGGCTTTTCCCAGGCCCCGTCTCGACGATTGATCAACAGAATCTCGAGTATGGCCCAGACGCCCATGCCTGCAAAAAGGACTACGGAGCGTGAGTCTCCGTTCAGCAAGAGGTGCGCTATTGCCCACAGGAGTACACCGGTTAACTGTGGATGGCGGATGAGGCGTTTGATCCTGGAAGGCCGGTTGGATACAACAAAGAAGTACATTGCCAGGATGATCAGGGCGGTCGCCAGGCCTCGAATGGGAGATGGCGTTGTATACAGCCAGGACGTCTCGCTGGAGCGCCATCCAAGGACCATAAGTGCTATGCCAGCGACGCTAAACACCGTCACCAATACTTTGACGACGTTTTGCCCCAGGTCGGCCTTCGCAGCTTCTATCTTTTCGGGGGCGAGACCCAGGAACAGGTGGGTTCCCGTGAACAACAAGACGCCTGCAAACAATAAGGCCATAGCATCAAGCTCCTTTAGGGGTAAAACTTTTCTGTTGGGTTGATTCTACCAGTACTGGGACAACAAAAATGCTTGCGCATGGTTACCCGAAGGGCGTCCCGGAAGCGCTAAAGTTCAAATCGTTCCCGAAGGAAGCGGGCGATACCATCACTGTCATGATGGCCGATTACCGCAGTTGCGGCGGCTTTGATGCTTTCTTTAGCATTCTCAGGCGCATAGGCTTCATCGGCGGTTTCGAACATGCTGAGATCGTTATCGCTGTCCCCAAAGCAAATAACCCGGCTAAAGCCCAGTTCCTGTTTAAGGGACTCCACAGCGCCGCCCTTGCTCCCGGAGTGGTGGTGGATGTCAATCCAGTTCAGTTTGCGATCTTCTATGGCGACCCCCATGTAGGCAACGAGTTGTTCCTCGTCCTCAATCATAGCGGCGACCGCATTGATAGCGGTGTCAGGGCCGATAGCACTGATATTAGTGATGTCGGCATCTGCGGGTAGTTCTGCAATGGGAAAGACCGGTAAATTCCGCTCTTTTTGAAAGCTTTTGATGAGTTTGTACTCGGCTTTCTGGCGCAACGGGGGGTGATAGACCGCATGCTTGTTACCGGGCTCAAGGGTAAAGAAGAACGGTGTCACATCTTTCTCCATGAAGGCCTCGGCTACGTGGCCGATTTCGTCAAGAGTTAACACGTGGCTTGTACTGTAAGTATCGAGATCGGGGTCCCAGATCATGACCCCATTCTTATAGATCTGCGGCAGCAGAAAACCGTGGCCATCCAGAATATCTGCAGCGCCATGCAAGGCGCGGCCGGTGGCTACGGTGTAAGCGATACCGCGGGAGTTTAGCCTGCGAAGGGTTTCCCGAGTGTAGGCTGAAATTTTGGACGACTTGTTGAGTAGCGTGCCGTCGAGGTCAAAAACGATGAGATCCATGGCCGTGATTATAGCGTCATTGGTGCAGCGAGGTTTGCACACAGACGCTAAATTCCAGCGAATTCTTGCCGCGAACTCTGCTATCTTTTCGCCCTTACAGGAAAACGTGGCTCATGAGCAGACATCCAACCATCAAACAACTCCGCTATCTGTGCGCTGTCGTTGAGCACGGCCACTTTGGGCGCGCGGCAAGAGCTTGCCATGTATCCCAGTCTACGCTGAGCGCTGGAATTCTGGAGCTGGAGGAAGTTCTCGGTGCGTCTCTGCTGGAGCGTAACAATCGCAGCCTTGTACTCACGGGCTTGGGTGAGGAGGTGGTAGAGCGCGCTCGAGGGCTGCTGTTGGACGTGGAGGATCTTGTCGCCCTTTGTCAGGCCTCCGCAGAGCCCCTTAGCGGACGCCTGCGACTTGGGGTGATTCCGACCATAGCCCCATTCCTGCTTCCAGGTTTGCTGAAGTCTTTGCGTAGCGATTATTCGGAGTTCACGCCGTTCATACGTGAGGACTTAACCGAGCCTTTGGTAGAGGCTCTGCACCGTGGTGAGTTGGACCTGTTACTCCTGGCACTGCCGGTCGCGGCGGAAGGCGTGGAAACCATGCATCTCTTTGACGACCCCTTCTACCTGGCCTCGCCCTTGGATCACCCCTTGGCGGCACAGACTGATCTTGATACCGGAAGCCTCCAGGGGCAGGAACTTCTTTTGCTCGAGGACGGACACTGCCTGAGGGACCACGCACTGGAGGCCTGCAAGCTTCGAGGGAGTGAGTACAAAGTGCCTTATCAGGCAACCAGTTTGACCACCGTGGTGCAGATGGTGGCCAGTGGTATTGGCGTAACTCTTGTTCCCGGTATGGCCGTGACGGCGGGAGCGTTGGCCACACCAGACGTTGTTGTGACCCCCTTCGCCGATCCGCAGGTGAAACGCGACATCGGACTCATGTGGCGAAAGAAAACGCCGCGGCAAACAGAGTTTCGTTTACTGGGGAGTTACATTATCGATCGAGTGGTCGAATGAGTGTTGTTCAGTAGATAGATCTTTAGTCTTCATCACTCGTGCTCAGAGAGCTGCCGCAGTGGCGGCAATACCGGGCATCTTCTTCGTGACCGGCGCGGGCGCACTGCGGACAATTTAGCGGCGTGCGTTTAGTTTGTCGTTTTTCGATGATATTGGCCGTAAAGATACCGGTTGGTACGGCGATGATCGCATAACCCACCAGCATGGCTAACCCTGATATAGCTCGCCCGGCCGCGGTCACGGGCACCACATCACCGTAGCCCACGGTCGTAACCGTGACGATGGCCCAGTAGACACTGACAGGAATGTTGTCAAAGCCGTTATTGGGCCCTTCGAGTACGTAAATCAGGCAGCCAAAGACGATGATGATTGTGATGACGATGGAAAAAAACACGAAGATTTGTCGCCAGGAGTTTCGCATTACCCCCGCAATCTGATTGGCCTCATGAAGATAGCCCACCAGACGTAGAACTCTGAACACCCGGAGCACACGCAGCAAGCGGATGATCAGCAGAGGCGCTGTTTGCGGTATCAGTATGGCCAGGTAACTGGGAAGAATCGCCAATAGATCGATGATGCCGTAAACACTAAGGAGATACGCACGACGGTTTCTGGCAATCCAGATGCGCACAAGATACTCAATGGTAAACAGGGCGGTGAATCCCCATTCAATTTTCTGCAGCAAATCTCCGTAGCTGCGATGAACGTCGGCCAGGGAGTCTGCAACGATGACTCCCACGCTGATCAGAATGGCGAAGATCAGCGCGAGGTCGAACCACTTACCTGCAGGCGTGTCCGTGCCAAAAATGATCTTGTAGAGCTTGGCCTGTAGTTCAGTCTGCTCGCGCTGGCTCATGAGACAGTGCGCTCGGACAGGAGCGACTCAATCACCGGACGAAGTATCTCTGTGATGAGAGGCTGTGCTTCTACCGTGGGGTGAATGCCGTCTTGTTGCATGAGTTCGGGCTTTGTCGCTATGCCATCGAGCAAAAATGGCCCCAGGGTTGAGTTAGTCGTTTGTGCCGCCCGCTGAAAGCTTTCTCTGAAGGAGCGTGTATATCGAGGGCCATAATTGGGTGGAATTTCCATGGGCAAAATCAGCACCTCGGCGCCGTTCTGCACCGCGAGCTCTGCCATCTGTGTCAGGTTGCTCTCCAGTTTGCTGGTGGGATATCCACGGAGGCCATCGTTACCGCCGAGTTCTATGACGAGCAGATCCGGAGCGTGCTCCTCCAGCAGCGTAGGCAGGCGTCGCAAGCCTCCAGCGGAGGTGTCGCCACTGATGCTGGCATTGATTATGCGGCTGTTGAGCCAGCGTTCCTGTAACTGTCGCTCCAGAAGGGCAGCCCAACCCTGTTCGAGGGACATGCCGTAGGCCGCACTGATACTATCGCCCAGCACAAGGACTTTCGGTGCCACCGGAGGCTCGTCTGCCGCGCTTGTTGGTCCGCTCAAAAGTGCCAGAGCCAATCCAAGGAGCATCCCCACGCGTAAAGCGTGCAACAAAGGAGCACAAATGATTACTGCAGAAAATCTCGGCAAGCGAGTACCCATGGCAGAGGGAGAGCTTGCGATACTGAAAGGGATTAACCTCGAAATCAAGTCGGGGGAGAGTGTGGCCATCATAGGCGCTTCAGGTTCGGGTAAATCAACACTTCTGGGATTGCTTGCAGGCTTGGATACGGCCTCGGACGGCCACGTGCTGATTGATGGAACCGACTTACAGGCGCTGAGTGAGGATGGGCGAGCAGCTTTGCGTGGTCGTGATGTGGGCTTTGTGTTTCAGTCCTTTCAGTTGCTGCCTGCATTAACGGCGCTTGAAAACGTGATGCTGCCTCTAGAGCTCAAGGGAGATGCCAGCGCCAGTGTACGCGCGGCGGAGTATCTCGAGCGTGTGGGTTTAGCTGATCGCCGGGATCACTATCCCCGCCAGCTGTCTGGAGGTGAACAACAACGCGTTGCTATCGCCCGGGCGTTCGCGGGTTCTCCCCGAATTCTGTTTGCGGATGAGCCTACGGGCAATCTTGATCGCACCACAGGCGAACGAATCACCGATTTGCTGTTCGGTCTAAACCGGGAGGAGGGGACGACTCTGGTGCTGGTGACGCACGACCTTCAACTAGCCAAGCGCTGTGCCCGTCAGCTGCAAATGGATAGCGGCGAACTTATCGAAATCGATACCGAGACTGCCTGAGATGACACTGCTTCTGCGTATGCTCGTCCGCGATTGGCGCGGAGGCGAACTCGGCGTGTTACTGGGCGCCTTGGTGCTTGCGGTGACCATGATTTCGGGTATCAGCGGCTTTGCTGCGGCGCTTAAGTCTGCGCTACGACAGGAGAGCCATAGCTTCCTGGCGGCGGACCTTGTAGTCCGGGACGCGCGGCCATTGCCCGCAGAGTGGCTGGAGGAAGCCGAATTACGGGGTATAGAGACAGCGCAGACGCTCAATTTCACGTCCATGCTCTACGCCGAAGATGACGCAATGGTGCTTGCCTCGGTAAAGGCTGTGAGTAACGCCTACCCCCTGCGTGGTTTGCTGAGGCTCAGTGACACGCCCTACGGTGAGCTTCGGGAGCATCGTGGCGCGCCTCCCCGGGGTTCTGTATGGCTTGAGCCGAGACTGTTTGCACTTCTTGATCTGTCGATTGGTGATGTTGTGGGCATTGGTGAAGCCGAGTTCGTAGTCGCTGCGGCGATTCGCGGTGAGCCGGATCGTGCGGGTGGCTTCCTGGGCGTGGGTCCTCGGATCATGCTTAACAGCGAAGATATCCCCGCCACGCAAGTCGTGCAGCCCGGCAGCCGTGTTAGCTATCGACATCTTTACGCCGGTGACCCTGAATCCGCTGAAGCCTTCGGGCTGTGGTTAGAAGAAACGGTGGAGCCTGGACAGCGTCTGCAGAATGTAGAGACGTCGCAGCCAGCCGTGGGTAGGGCGCTGGCGCGCGCCGAGCGTTTTTTGCTCCTTGCGGGGAGCCTGGCTGTCATTCTGGCAAGTGTGGCTGTGGGGCTTGCCGCTCGTCGCTATGCCGAGCGTCATCAAAACTACGTCGCGCTCCTCAAAAGTCTGGGCGCAGACTCGAGTCGGGTAAAACGCCTCTACGCGGCAACGCTTGCGGTGAGCTGGCTGATCTCACTAATTCTGGGTTGGTTGCTGGCCTGGGTGCTGCAGGTGGCCGCTTTACAATCATTTGCGGACCAGTTGACGGTAGTGCCGTCACTAATCCAGCCCCGACCCTATTTTATTGGCGCGGTCACGGCGCTGGTGTGTGTCACGGTGTTTGCCTGGCCCTCTCTGGGAAGACTCACAGCGATTAGCCCGCTGCGCGTACTGCGCAGCGACATGCCTTTGCACGACACGCGCGAACCCCGGGACTACCTTTTGGGTTTGTTAGCGGTGCTGGGGCTAATGTGGTGGTACAGCGCCGATCTGCAGCTGACGCTCATCGTGCTCGGCGGGCTGCTGGCGGTGATCATTGTTGGTGGATTACTGGCGTTGTTCTTGTTGCGTGGCGGTCGTGTCTTGGGCATGCAGGCGGGCAGTGTTTGGCGTCTGGCTTTGGCAAGCTTGCAACGACACGGCTTAGGAAATGCACTCCAGCTCGTGGTGTTTGCCGTAGCAATTATGCTGCTGCTTTTACTGGGGCTTATGCGCACCTCCTTGCTCGAGGGCTGGCAGCAGCAGTTACCTGAGGGCGCGCCAAACCACTTTCTCCTGAATCTGGCGCCGGATGAGTTGGGCTCGGTAAGTACCCTTCTTGATGATCGTCAGGTGCGACGGGAAAAACTCTATCCCATGCTTAGAGGCCGTTTGATGGCGGTAGCAGGGGAGCCTCTGCCTATCGAGCCCGAAGAGGAGGACGCGCCTTCGCAGCGAGAAGTTAACTTCACCTGGTCAGCGAATCTACCCGATGGCAATGAAGTCATTGAGGGCAGCTGGTGGCAGCCTGGAGACACCGCGGCGGTATCTTTGGAGGCTGAGTTTGCTGAGCGTTACGGCATGGAGCTGGGTGATGAGATTGATCTGCGTATCGGCGCAGCGGAACTGACGGTCACAGTCACCAGTTTGCGGACTCTCGATTGGGAGTCTTTTAAACCCAACTTTTTTATGGTGTTCCCTCCCGGGCTTCTCGAAAACTACCCGGTGACCTATATGACGAGCTTTTATTTGCCGCCCGAGCAAAAGCCCCTGCTTAACGACTTACTGCGACAACATCCCACCGCGACGGTGCTGGAAATTGACGCGATCATGGCGCAGTTGCGTAGCACCTTGAGTCAGGTCTCGGCTGCGATTGAGTTGGTGCTGGGACTGGTGCTCCTGGCGGGTGTGCTGGTGCTCATTGCCGGAGTGCAGGCGACCGCAGATTCACGTTTGCGGGAGAGCGCGCTGTTGCGAGCTTTGGGCGCGGGTCGCAGCCATATCCTTGGCGGTGTGGCGATCGAGTTTCTAACCTTGGGCGTAATGGCGGGTGTATTGGCCATCGTGGCGGCCGAGGGTGCATTTTGGGCGTTGCAGCGATTTGTGTTGGAGCTGCCGTATATCCCGACGCCGTCTCTGTGGCTACCTACACTGCTTGCTGCCGCGGCTCTTATCGGTGGCTTGGGACTGTGGAACTGCCGCAGAGTTGTGTCTGTTGCTCCCGCAGAAGTCTTGCGAGACGCCTGACAGAGGCTTTGGGGTTCCCAGGACAACGCTGGGTTTAGCTATCCCGGCGTTTAATACCGTTGATAAACGCATTCACCGCAACATCGATTTGCCTTAGCAGGTCGATGTGTTTGCTGTAGAGCCCGGGGGTGTCGACTCGCAAGGTTGCTACGCCATGGATGCCTGCCCAGGAAGCGTTGGCAAGATAGATCACATCCTGCTCCTCAAACTCGCCGTTCTGCATACCGTGCTGCAAGATAGACTGCACGAGTAGCAGCGTTTCGCGGCTCACGCCTCGCAGCTCGGGATAATCCGCACTGGGTTGCACCAGAGGCCCGAACATCAGCTTGAATATCTGCTCCTGGGTTTCTGCGAAGTCGACGTAAGTGCGCGCCACCAGTCTGAGCTGCTGAGCAGCGTTATCACCACCGGCATCTCGCGCGGCAGCGAGCAACGCCAGAAGCTCCCGATAGCCGCGAGTAGCGATGGCCGCGAGTAGCGCTTCCTTGCCGTTGAAATGCCGGTAAGGCGCAGTCTGAGAAACACCCAGTGCCCGAGCTACGGCCCGCAGGCTTAACTGCTCCGCAGGCGTATGCTGAAGCTGCTCAATAGCTTCCTCGAGCAACTCCGCACGCAGGTTTCCGTGGTGATACGCCCGCTGATCAGCGACTTGGTTCATTGACTAGCCAGACAGGGTCTAGGGCAGAAGGTCCGCAACGGCATCACGTTCTTCTGTGAGCTCTTGCTCTGTGGCCTGCATGCGTCCGCGGCTGAAGTCATTGACCTCCAGGCCTTGAACGATGCTCCAGTCGCCACCGCTACAGCGGCAGGGGAACGAATAGATCAAGCCCTCTGCAATCCCGTAGGACCCGTCAGAGTAAACTCCCATGGAAACCCAATCACCTTCTGGGGTACCCAGTGCCCAATCGCGCATGTGATCGATAGCCGCGTTTGCGGCGGATGCTGCCGAAGACGCACCCCGCGCTTTGATGATGGCGGCTCCGCGTTGTTGCACCGTCGGGATAAAGTCATCTTCGTACCATTGCTGCTCTACCGCGTCGACCGCTACGCTGCCACTCACTGAGCAGTGGTGCAGATCAGGGTACTGGGTGGCTGAATGATTTCCCCAAACGGTCATGTTGCTGACGGCGGTGACCGGTGCGGCAAGCTTTTGTGCGATTTGAGTCTTTGCGCGGTTGTGGTCCAGTCGCATCATCGCGGTGAAGTTGCGTGGATCAATGTCCGGGGCGTTTCGCTGGGTAATGAGGGCGTTGGTGTTGGCGGGGTTGCCGACTACCAGTACGCGGATGTCGCGGCTGGCATGGTCGTTAATCGCTTTACCCTGGACAGAAAAAATCGCGGCGTTGGCTTCCAGCAGGTCCTTGCGTTCCATGCCCGGGCCCCGGGGGCGGGCGCCTACCAGGAGAGCGTAATCAGCATCCTTGAAGCCTACATTGGGGTCATCGGTGCAGACAATGCCAGCCAGCAGCGGAAAGGCGCAATCGTCGAGTTCCATGCGGACGCCTTCCAGCGCGTCCATGGCCGGCGTGATGTCCAAGAGATGCAGGATGACCGGTTGATCGTCACCGAGCATAGCGCCAGACGCAATGCGGAAAAGGAGTGCGTAGCCAATTTGGCCGGCGGCGCCGGTGACTGTGACGCGAACAGGTGCTTTCATGGGAAACCTCTGATGTCGGGACTTGGGGGTAAAAACAACGCCGCGCATTGTCGGCATTACGCTCCAAAAAGACAAGTTCTGCGCAGAAGCGGCGCTGGACCTCCCTAATGCCTGACGAGTACCATGCGCGCGTGTTTAATACAGGGCTTTTATCGCGATGAACCGCGATCCGCGACGCTCAAAAACTGAGTTCAACAAGTTACACAAGCGTCTTCGACGTCAGGTGGGCCAGGCCATCGTGGATTTCGATATGATCCGCGACGGTGAGCGCATTATGGTGTGCCTGTCGGGAGGTAAAGATTCCTATGGCATGCTGGATATTCTGCAAAACCTGCAGCGCAGCGCGCCGGTACGATTCGAACTCATTGCGGTTCATATGGACCAGAAGCAACCGGGTTATCCGCCGGAGATTCTTCCTGCGTATCTTGATAAGCAAAATATCGAGTACCACATCCTCGAAAAAGACACCTACAGCGTGGTGAAATCCGTCATTCCTGAGGGTAAGACGACCTGCGGTTTGTGCTCGCGACTAAGACGGGGAACGCTCTATGGCTTTGCCGAAGAGATCGGTGCCACGCGTATAGCGCTGGGACATCATCGCGACGATATTGTCGAAACGCTGTTCCTCAATATGTTTTTTGGCGGGAGCCTCAAGGCAATGCCACCAAAGCTGTTGTCTGATGATGGCAAGAATGTGGTTATCCGGCCTATGGCGTACTGCAAGGAAGCAGACCTCGAGCGCTACGCGCAGGAAATGGAGTTTCCTATCATTCCCTGCAATCTGTGCGGATCTCAGGACAATTTGCAGCGCCAGGCCATAAAGAAAATGTTAGTAGACTGGGATCGGCAGTATCCCGGGCGCACGGAAACAATCTTTAAAGCGATTTCCAATGTCTCGCCATCGCAGCTGGCGGATCGGGATCTCTTTGACTTCTTAAGTCTCAACGCGGCTGAGCCTCCCGCCGCTGGAGACGCAGAGCCGGCGCTCCCTCGCATCAATGCGGTGAACCTCTAGCGCATGACCACGTCTTCGATGCTCGACGCGATGGAGCTGGGAATAGAGCGGGGCGGAAGACAGCTGTTTGCGGGTTTGTCCTTCAGCTTGTCTGCCGGCGACATCGTGCATCTCCGTGGAGAGAACGGTGCCGGTAAGACGACATTGCTGCGCATGCTGGCGGGTTTGTCCCGCTATGGATTCGAAGGTCACGTAGAACGCAGGACGCCCTGTCTTTTCCTCGGGCATCAAAGTGCCGTAAAGAGGATGTTGTCACCGCGAGAGAACCTGCATTGGCACCCTTCGGGGGAGCGCTTTGACGAGGACGCGGCGATTGATGCGGCGCTCGCCGAAGTCGGGCTTTATGGCTATGAAGACGTCCCTGCCGCACAGCTGTCTGCGGGTCAACAGCGTCGCGTTGACTTGGCGCGCTTGTACCTGAGCCAAAAGCCTGTGTGGTTACTCGACGAGCCTTTTACAGCGATCGACGCCGAGGGCGTACTGCGCTTGCAGCGACGATTCGTCGAACACGCCTCGCAAGGTGGTGCAGTGCTTCTGAGTTCGCATCAGATGCTTGATGACGCAGTGCCGGCTCTGGTGCTGGAAATTGCTGGCGGGGTTGTTCCGTGAGCACTGAGCCCTCGAGCGGCGTGTACATTGCTCTGCTGCGACGCCAGCTGACATTGGCGTTGCGACGTCCGGTACAACTTCTTAATCCGGCGCTATTTTTTGCCATAGTGGTTGTGCTCTTTCCTCTGGGCCTGGGGCCTGCCCCCGATACATTGTCCCTGTTTGCGGGCGGTATTCTTTGGATCGTTGCGCTGCTGGCGAACATGCTGGGCGCGGAAACGCTGTTCCAAAGTGATTACGACGACGGCTCCCTGGATCAGCTCTTGATTGCGGAGCAGCCGCTGTACTTCCTCGTGATGCCGCACTTACTTGTGCAGTGGCTTCTGAGCGGCGTGATACTCGCGATCTTATCGCCGCTTTTTGCTCTCATGTTGGGTTTACCCGCAGCGGGAATCACCGTGCTGATGGCATCTTTAGCGCTAGGGTCCGGTGTCATGAGCGTGTTGGGCGCCATTGGCGCGGCGCTCACGGTTGGATTGCGACGAGGCGGCATGTTGATCGCGTTTTTGGTGACGCCGTTTTACATGCCGGTGTTGATCTTTGGCAGTGGCGCTGTGCGAGCGGCCGTGGATGGCTTGTCCTATGGACCTTACCTTGCGGTACTCGGAGCGATGTTTTCCCTGGCGCTGGCACTGGGACCGGTGGCCATTGCTGCGGCGTTGAGAATTTCAGCGGATGCATGATCTTGCAAGGGCGCAGGGCACTGACGGGTACTGCCGTTTGTTTTGCTCCCACTATTTGACCCGAGTATAATTTCGCGATGTGGACGTTCTTTCATAAGCTGGGTTCTCCCCCCTGGCTCTACGGTATTGCAGGTACGATATTGCGGTGGCTACTGCCTATCGCCCTCATTGCTTTGAGCGTCGGTGTCACCTGGGGTTTGCTGTACACGGCGCCGGATTTTCGGCAGGGCAACAGCTATCGCATCATCTATATTCACGTGCCAGCAGCGGTAGTCGCGCTAGCGGGTTACTACGTGATGGCGATAGCGGGTGCGGTGAGCCTGATCTGGAAAATGAAGATGGCGGATGTCGCTATGTTGGCCGCGGCCCCCATAGGAGCCGCGCTGACGTTTGTAGCACTGGTGACCGGTTCTATCTGGGGCAAACCGACCTGGGGGACCTGGTGGGTATGGGATGCCCGCATTACATCCATGCTCATCCTGTTGTTTTTGTACCTGGGGGTCATGGCTCTCTACGAGGCCTACGACAACAAAGCGGCTGCGGCGCGAGCCTGTGCAATTTTGGCGTTGGTGGGCACCGTTAACATTCCCATCATCTACAAGTCGGTAGATTGGTGGTACAGCCTGCACCAGCCCGCGTCGATTAAGTTTACCGGAGAAAGCTCTATCGATCCGAGCATGCTTTATCCCTTGTTGCTGTGCATCGTGTCGTTCTATTTGTTATTCACTTGCGTGTTGCTGGCCAATATGCGCGTCGAAATTCTGCGTCGGGAGCATCGTACAGGCTGGGTTCGGCGTTTAGTCGGGGAGGGTGCTTGATGTACTTCGAGAGTCTGGCAGCGGCGTTGGCTATGGATGGTCATGGGCCCTATGTGTGGGCCGCTTACGGTCTCACCCTGACCGTGATTGCAGTGCTTGTCGCGTCACCATTAATCCGCAAACGTCGTCTACTTCGAGAGCTCCGTGGCGAGTATCGACGTAGTCAGCAATCCGAAGCTAGTTCTAACGTGGAGTTGTCCTAATCTAATGCATCCTGTCCGCAAGCAACGTCTCTGGGTGGTTCTGAGTATTGTGCTCTTTTCTTCCTTAGCTATTGGTCTCGCGACTTACGCCTTGCGTGGCAATATCAATCTGTTCTATCCGCCGGTCGAGGTGGCCGCAGGGAAGGCGCCGGTGGATACGCCTATCCGAGTTGGAGGGATGGTGGTTGACGGCAGTGTGCAACGATCCGATACCACTCTGGAGATGCGCTTTGCCGTGACGGATTATCAGGCCACGGTGGAGATCGTTTACGAAGGCATACTCCCTGATCTGTTTGCCGAGGGAGAAGGCGTGGTGGCATCCGGGAGACTGGGTGCTGACGGCGTGCTCCGTGCAGATGAAGTGCTGGCAAAGCACGATGAAAACTACATGCCGCCCGAAGTTGCCGAGGCACTGAAGAACAGTGCCACCGCTGGAGTCAGCCAGTGATTCCAGAGCTCGGTCACTTTGCTCTGGTCATAGCGCTGCTCATGGCAGTGGCCCTGACCGTGGTTCCCCTTTGGGGGAGCTGGCGAGGCAACTACGCTGCGATGCGTCTCGCGCCGACACTCGCAACGGCGGTCACGGTGTTCTGCCTAATCAGCTTTGCCTGTTTAGCGATCGCGTTTCTACAGGATGATTTTTCAGTGAAGGTCGTCGCAGCTAATAGCAACAGTTTGCTGCCGCCGATTTATAAGTTTTCAGCCGTTTGGGGTAATCATGAGGGCTCGCTGCTTTTATGGGTGCTCATACTCAGTTTTTGGCTTGCAGCGGTCGCAATATTTAGCCGCGGACTCCCAACCGTTATGCTGGCCCGCGTGTTGGCCGTGATGGGTTTTGTGGGTGTGGGCTTTATGTCCTTCTCCCTGTTTACATCCAATCCCTTTGAGCGCCTGCTGCCAGGGGTGCCTGCAGATGGCAATGACCTGAACCCGCTTTTGCAGGACTTTGGGCTAATTATTCACCCTCCATTGCTGTACATGGGTTACGTAGGTTTCAGCGTGGCTTTCGCCTTTGCAGTGGCCGCGTTAATGGGCGGGCGTTTGGATGCCGCCTGGGCTCGCTGGTCGCGGCCCTGGACTAACGTGGCCTGGGCGTTTTTGAGTCTGGGCATCATGCTGGGAAGCTGGTGGGCTTACTACGAGCTTGGTTGGGGCGGTTGGTGGTTCTGGGACCCTGTAGAGAATGCCTCGTTTATGCCCTGGCTTGCGGGCACGGCCTTGATCCATTCCTTGGCGGCAACGGAGAAGCGCGGCCTGTTTAAAAGCTGGACTGTGCTGCTGGCGATCTTTGCCTTTTCCCTGAGCCTTTTGGGAACCTTTCTGGTGCGTTCAGGCGTGCTGACGTCGGTGCATGCGTTTGCTGCAGACCCGGAGCGTGGACTGTTTATTCTGGTGTTTCTGGCTTTGGTGGTGGGGGGTTCACTCACGCTGTATGCCTTGCGCGCACCATCCGTGCGCAGCCGCATAGGTTTTGGCAGCGTGTCTCGGGAGTCTCTATTACTGGTAAACAACGTGGTGTTTTTGGTCGCCACGCTTACGGTGTTGTTCGGCACTTTGTTCCCGCTACTAATGGATGCTCTGGGGCAGGGTAAATACTCTGTGGGTGCGCCTTACTTTAATGCCGTGTTCGTTCCGCTCATGGCCTGTCTTGTGCCGTTCATGGGTGTGGGTCCCATATCTAAATGGCGCGACGACAGCGTCTACCGATGGCGCAGCCGGATGATGATTCCTGCATTGGTCGTGCTTGCTTGCGGAGTGAGTTTTCCGCTGCTGAGCGACCAGGCTTATAACGTGTGGGTGGCTCTGGCGGTGGTGCTGGCCGGGTGGCTGGTCGCCGGCCTCGTTCAGGACTTTCGCGAGCGGACGCGAAACAGCCCCAGTCTGCTACGCAGCTTTAGGCGGCAGTCACCGAGTTACTGGGGCATGGTGCTGGCGCACTGTGGCTTTGCCATGGCCATCATTGGCGTGATTGCAACATCGCAATACAGTATCGAGCGAGATCTACGCATGGCTCCCGGCGAGGGTGAAACGCTGGCGGGTTATCGCTTTGAGTTTATTGAAACAGTGAGACTGCGCGGTGCTAACTATGTTGCCGACGGCGCACGTTTTAATGTCTACCAAGGCGATGACTTGGTGAGCACCATGCTGGCAGAAAAGCGCCGCTATCTTGCGTCGGGTTCTGTCATGACGGAGGCGGCGATTGATGGAGGCCTGTTTCGCGACCTCTATGTGGCCATGGGTGAACCCGTGGGTACTGACGGCGCTTGGGCCATTCGTTTGCACTACAAACCGATGGTTCGTTGGATGTGGCTAGGGGCAATATTTATGGGGGCAGGGGGACTGCTCACGGTGACTGATCGTCGCTATCGTCGTCAGCATAGTCAGAGCAGTGTCCGCGCGGAGGCAGCGAATGTCGTCCAGGCTTAAGCTGTTCGTGCCTTTAGGACTTTTTGTGCTCTTGGCGGTGTTGCTGTTTCGTGGTTTGTCGCTGGACCCTCAGGCCTTACCTTCGGCGCTTATAGATAAGCCATTGCCCGCATTCAGTTTGCCGGCGCTGCGCTCTCAAGAAACCCTGAGTGAGGCAAATTTGCTCGGGGAGCCGACGCTCCTGAATGTATGGGCGACCTGGTGTATCTCTTGCCGTGTGGAGCACCCATACCTGCAGCGACTTGCGGATGCGGGGGTGCGCATCTACGGCGTTAATTACAAGGATGACTCTGACGCTGCCCGAGCTTGGCTCGAACAATTGGGCGATCCTTATCAAGAGAGCATTGTTGACGCTCAAGGTACTTTCGGTCTGGACCTCGGCGTCTACGGGGCTCCAGAGACCTATTTCGTCGATGCAAACGGAGTGATTCGTTATCGCCACGTTGGCGTCATTGATGAGCGAGTTTGGACTGGGCGCTTAAAAGCAATATACGACGCGCTCGCAACGCCAGGCGACTCCTGATGTTTTTTGAGATGTTATCGATGCGGTTTTTTGCCGTGGTGGTACTGGTAGGTGTTGCATGGGTAGCGCCTGCGCTGGCCGTGATAGAGACTTACGAGTTTTCAAATCCGCAGCTGGAGCAGCGCTACCACGTCTTGAGTCAGGAGTTGCGATGCCCCAAGTGTCAGAATCAAAACATCGCCGACTCCAATGCGCCTATTTCTCAGGATTTACGCGCGCTGCTCTACGCGCAACTGGAAGAGGGGGCGAGCGACGAAGCCATTCTTGACGATATGGTGTCGCGCTACGGCGAGTTTGTGCGCTATCGACCGGATACTAGGGGTGCAGCGCTGTGGCTGTGGTTGGCCCCGGCCCTGATGCTGGTCGCGGGATTTGTGCTGTTGCTTGTGCTTCTTCGCCGCGGACGCGGCGCGTCGAAGACTGAAGATTCTCCGCTCACCGAAGAAGAACAGCAACGTCTCGAGCAGATGATGAGCAACGAGACGGACCACACATGATGGGTTTTTTGTTAGGTGCCGGAGTGCTGTGCGTTATCGCCGCGGGTCTCCTGTTGGCGAAAAAACCGGCTACGGCCCGATCTGCTGATGCAAGCGACCCCAACCTGGGGTGGTATGCGCAGCGGGCCGCAGAGCTCGAAGGAGAGGACGAAAAACTCCTCGATGATGCCCGCCTGCGCCTTCTGGAAGATGCCGACTCTTCGGGTGCCCAAGCTCAGCTTAGAGCAACCGGTGGCAGAGGTCTCTCTGCGGTTTTGCTGCTTGCGGTGCTGCTGGCGGCCGCGGTGATTTATCAGCAAACGGGTTCCCTGGAGGATGTGCTGATCTACGAAGAGCTTGCAGAGCTGACGCCACAGGACAGCGACGCTACGCGAGAAGCCTTGCTGAATCGGATCGCCGAGCGCAGTCGCGTTAAGGAAGGCAATCTCCAATACCTGGGATTGCTGGGCCAGCTGTATATGGCAAGCGAAGACTTTGCGGCGGCGCAGGATAGCTTTGGTCGATTGGCTGAGAAGGCACCGGAGGATCCTCAGGCCCTGGCTATGGCCGCACAGGCACGCTTTTTGGCGGCGAATCGTCAGCTCGACAGTGATGCCCAGCTCCTCGCGGAGCGCGCGCTCGCGGTAGATCCGGAGCAGCCCACGGCTCTGGGCTTACTGGGGATGGCGTCCTTTGAGTCCGGTGCCTATGGGGCGGCAATAAACTATTGGAGCCGTTTGCAGGCCCAAGAGGCACGCGGCACTCCCGAATACGAAATGCTGTCACAGGTGATAGGCATTGCGCAGACTCGGGGTGGACTGACCCCTGACAGTGAAGACACCGCAGTCGAAGATATCAATGCTCCGGGCATATCGGTGGCGCTGGCTTTGGCGCCCAATGCAGCGGTAGATCCACAGTCGACAGTTTTTGTCTTCGCGCGACGGGCCGGCGCGCAGGGCGGCATGCCCATAGCGGTGCGCCGGTTCCAGGCCGCACAGCTCCCCACCGAGCTGCGCTTGAGTGATGGCGACTCCATGGCCGGGCAACTGCTCAGCGAGGCCGGAGAGGTGGTCGTGTCTGCGCAGGTTTCGGTGAACGGTCAGCCGGGGCTCGCAAACGCGTCGTTCTCAGGCAGCTCGGAGTCAGTAGTCGCCGGTGGTCCTGATACGACAATTAGTATCGAATTACGGGCCATTAAGCAAAGCGATTGAGTCGATTGCTCATCGGGCATAGTGTTATTCCTGCAAAGCGGATACACTATATCTAGTGGTCTCCCAGGGTGACCAGCAAAAGTGTAAATTCAAATTTTTTATATAAAACAAGAACTTACGAGAGATAGTTAAAGCTAGATGCGCCTAAAGTCGATTAAGCTGGCAGGCTTCAAGTCCTTCGTGGATCCCACTGCTGTGCACTTTCCCAGCAATATGAGCGCCGTTGTCGGCCCAAATGGCTGCGGAAAATCCAATATTATTGATGCTGTTCGTTGGGTTATGGGCGAAAGTTCGGCCAAAAACCTGCGCGGGGAGTCGATGGCGGACGTCATCTTTAATGGCTCGGGCAACCGTCAACCCGTGGGTCAGGCCTCTATCGAGTTGGTTTTTGACAACAGCGATGGTGGTGTCGGCGGGGAGTATGCGAGCTATGCCGAGATTGGTATTCGCAGACAGGTTACCCGGGACGGGCAATCAGAATACTTTTTGAATGGCACCAAGTGTCGCCGGCGAGACATCACCGATATCTTCCTGGGTACGGGTCTGGGTCCTCGAAGCTACGCGATTATCGAGCAGGGCATGATTTCCCGGTTGATCGAGTCCAAGCCCGAAGAGCTGCGTATCTTCATCGAAGAAGCCGCGGGTATCTCCAAATACAAAGAGCGTCGCCGAGAGACTGAGTCTCGCATGCGGCGCACCCTGGAGAATCTAGAGCGCTTGACGGATCTCCGCGATGAACTGGAGCGTCAGCTGCAGCATTTGCAACGGCAATCCCAGGCCGCGGAAAGGTATAAAAATCTCAAGGCAGAAGAGCGGGCGCTCAAGCAGCAGGTGATGGCCGCACAGTTGCGGGACCTGCAGGCCCAGCACGCCTCCGCGAGTCACGATGTGGGTGAGCAGGAAGTGCGCCTCGAGGCGGTATATGCCGATCAGCAGCGCATTGATACCTTGATTGAGCAGCACCGGGTCACTCACAGCGAGCGTAACGACGCCTTGGTAGAGGTGCAGGGACGCTTTTATGCTATCGGTGCAGAGGTCAGCCGCGTTGAGCAGGAAATACGCTATCAGGGAGAGAAAGCCGAGCAGATTGCCGACGATCTTCGGGGTACAGAGGTGGGCCTCCAGCAGGCTACCCAGCATCTTGAGGAAGACGGCGAACGTTTAGCGGGCTGGGAACAGGAGCTGGCCGCCCTGGGACCCGCTCTGGAATCCCAGCGCAGCAAAGCCGCGAGCGCGACCGCGGCATTGGCGGAGGCTGAAGCGAACATGCAGTCATGGCAGGCTGAGTGGGACGAGTTCAACCAAAAGGCCGCGGTACCTCGCCAGCAGGCTGAGGTGCAGCAATCGCGGATTCAACACCTGGAGCATTCTCTGGCTCGTCTGCAAAAGCGTCTCGAGCTTCTTGATCAGGAGCGGGAGTCCCAGGATGACGGTGGCGCTGTAGAAGCCTTGCAAAGTTTGCGTGGCGAGCTGGATCAGGCCAATGAGACCAGCGAAGCGCTGTCCCAAAAGCTTAAGAGTCTCGAGAGTGACTTGACCGATGTGCGTTCGCAGCGTCGCGAGCGTCAGGAAGAGCTCAATAACCTGCGCTCCAAATTACAAATTCAGCGTGGTCGGGAGGCCTCTCTTGAAGCGCTACAGCAGGCGGCTAAAGAGCGGGCTGAGGGCGGTAAAGTCGGTGATTGGCTCCGCGAGCGCGGCTTAGCTGATAACCCACGTTTGCTGGATGAGCTGCAGGTAGAGGAGCGCTGGCAGCGCGCGGTAGAAGTCGTGCTGGGTAGTGCCTTGCAGGGTGTGTGCGTGGACAGCGTGGATACCCTGGACGAGGCCTTGTGTGATCTGGCATCGGGAGATCTTACCCTCCTTGAGGCGGCTGAAGATCGAGTGATCGCCGACGACAGCCTAGCTGGAAAACTCCTGGGCGATACCCGGGCTCGCGCCTTGCTGGTGGCCGTGCATTGCGCGGAGAATAGCGCCGAGGCTCGAAGCAAACGCGCAAATCTCGCTCCCGGCGAGTCTCTCATCACCCCCGATGGACTGTGGTTTGGTCGAAACTGGGTGCGCACGCTGCAAGGCGGCGAAAGCGAGTCTGGGCTGATTGGCCGGCAGCAGGAGCTTGAGGCTTTGAGTCTGGAGATTGCTCAGCTCTCGGAGAGCGAGGCGGCAGCGAAGTCATCGTTGTCTACCAGCGACGAGCGCCTGGCAAGTTCAGAGCAACAATTGAAAGCAACGCGAAGCGAGTCTGATAGCGCGGCACGCGCCCGATCAGAGGTTTTGTCGCGACTCCGGGCCGAGGAAGCCAAGCAGGAACAAGTGCTTGCCCGGCGAGAGCGCCTCGATCACGAAGTATCGGAACTGCGGACTCAGTTTGAGCAAGAGCAGGGTGCGATCGCTGAGGCCAGAACTAAACTCTCCTCCGCCATTGAATCCATGGACGGGGATACCGCCGACAGAGAGACCCGTTTATCGCTCCGCGAAGGCCTGCGAAGCACTCTAGACAGTATCCGCAGTGAGGCTCACGAGAGCCGCGACGCGGCCCATCAGGCGGCGCTTAGGCATCAGTCATTGGTCACCCAGAGTGAAACTATTCGCAGTGCCCTTGTAAGAAGTAAAGAGCAGGTAGAGCGCCTTGGCGAGCGACTGGAGGTCTTACGCAGTTCGCGCCTCGAAAATGATGAACCTCTCGAAGGTCTCAAAAAAGAGCTTGAAGAGCAGCTTGCTTTGCGCCTTGAGTCTGAATCCAGATTGTCGGCTGCTCGCCAGGCATTGGCAGAGATAGAGCACACCTTACGTGATGCCGAGCAAGAGAGATTGCAAACCGAACAGTGGGCAGCGAGTCTTCGCGAGAAACTGGAGTCCCGGCGTTTTGCGGTGCAGGGTTTTGAGCATCAGCGCAACACCCTTCATGGGCAGCTCGAAGAGCTGGGAGGCAACCTGGATGCCTTGCTTGAGGCCCTCCCTGAAGATGTGGATATGGAGGCCTGGCAAAATGAGCTCGAGCGCTACGCCAATCGTGTTGCACGCCTGGGCCCCATCAATCTCGCGGCGGTAGACGAGTACCAGCAGCAGTCCGAGCGTAAGCGCTACCTCGATGCCCAGAATGAGGATCTAGAGTCCGCACTCGGGACGCTCGAGGCAGCGATTCGTAAAATCGACAAGGAAACGCGCAACCGCTTTAAGGACACCTTTGATCAGGTCAACACGGGTCTTCAGGAACTGTTCCCCCGCGTGTTCGGCGGGGGTTCTGCGAGTCTGGAGATGACCGGAGACGATCTCCTGGATACGGGCGTTTCGATCCTGGCGCAGCCTCCGGGCAAAAAGAACAGCACTATTCATCTGCTGTCCGGCGGAGAGAAGGCGCTCACAGCGATCGCTTTGGTGTTCTCGATCTTCCAACTGAACCCGGCACCCTTTTGTATGCTTGATGAGGTTGACGCACCTCTGGACGACGCCAACGTGGGCCGCTATGCGCGCATGGTTAAAGAAATGTCCGAGAAAGTGCAGTTTGTATTTATTACCCACAATAAGATCACCATGGAAATGGCCGATCAACTCATGGGTGTAACAATGCACGAACCGGGCGTATCGCGCCTGGTGACTGTCGATGTAGAAGAAGCCGCGGAACTGGCGGCAAGTTAGTACGAGTGCCTGCAAATGGCCGAAAACCTTGGTTTGACTTGCTGTTAACAGGGAGGAGTAAACAGACCCGTGCCTGAAGTAACTTTGCGCGATGGAATGGTGCTCGTCGGGATTCTCCTGATCCTAGCGGTGATGATTGATGCCTGGCGCAGGATGCGTAGCCAGCAACGGGAGCGCGTGCGGGTGAAGCTCGCGCCGGAGTCTCCGGGTGATGAGCCTGCTGATGACCTGTCTATTTTTCGTGAGCTACCCAATGGCGGGGCCCGCATTGTTAGTCGCGAGGACTTGCTTGGGAGTAGTGGGCTGGGTCCATCCAGTGACAATCCCAGAGACTCAGATTCTTCCGCGACGGGGTCCTTTTCAGACGGCTTGGCAGACAGCGGTTCGCTGAAGGATACCAGCGCTGGTCGTTCCTCTGGTCAGCCGAAGCCGAAGCCAGAGCCGGCGTCCGAGGCGGCGGAGCTCCCCGTGACGGAGGAGGTCAGCTTTGAGGGTATGCGCGCCGATAGCGATGAGCCGAGCAACCTCGACTGGCTTGAGGATATGCCCGTTGAGGAGGCTGATAGCCCCGCCAGAGATCATCCCGCCCCGCGTGTAGAAACGGAAGTCATCATCCTGCATGTGATGTCGCGGAGCACCGAGGGCTTTTCCGGTAAAGACATCCTCGAGATATTGTTGGCCTGCGATCTGCGCTTCGGTGATATGAACTTTTTTCATCGACACGAGCAGCAGGCGGGTCGTGGTCCCATTCAGTTTAGTGTCGCAAATATGCTGCAACCGGGCGTGTTCGATATCGACAATATGGACGGGATGCATACCCGGGGGCTGGTGTTTTTCATTACTCTCCCGGGCCCCCAGGATATGATCCAGGCCTTTGATCACATGCTTGAAACTGCTCGTGCCGTCGCGCGAAATCTCGGGGGAGAGCTGCTAGATGAGTCCCGCAGCGTTCTAACCCAGCAAGCTGTAGAGCATTCGCGGCAACAGATACGCGAGCTGGAACGTCGGCTACTCGCTCAGCAGGACTAGTGGTTGGTATGTCCGAAGCTGACATCCAAAACCAGGCTAGGGATCTCCGCGAGCAGCTTGAGCGCTGGAATCACGAGTACTACGTTCTTGATGAGCCCTCGGTTCCCGATCAGGACTACGACAAGGTGCTGCGTCAACTGCAGGACCTTGAAGCCCGATACCCCGAGTTAGAGGATCCTTCCTCACCCACCCAGAGAGTAGGCGCAGCGCCTCTCAGTGCGTTTGAAAGCGTCGCTCACCCGATCCCCATGCTGTCACTGGACAATGCTTTCAGCGACGAGGAGTTGGGGGCGTTTCTGGGTCGGGTAGTAGATCGTCTGGATGTGGATTCGGTCCCCGAACTGGTGGCGGAGCCTAAGCTTGATGGTATAGCCATTAGTTTGCTGTATCGCGAGGGTGTGCTCGCTCGCGCTGCGACGCGGGGTGACGGCACTCACGGTGAAGACATTACCCTTAACGTGCGCACCATTGGTTCGGTGCCATTGAGGCTTCGGGGTGAGAATTTACCTGCGGAGGTGGAGATACGGGGTGAGATCTTTATGCCCCGGGCCGGCTTTGAGGCTTTCAATGAGGCGGCACGGCGAGCGGGGGAAAAACCTTTTGTGAATCCCCGCAACGCGGCCGCAGGATCCCTGCGACAACTTGATTCACAGGTCACCGCGCGGAGGCCTCTGGAGTTTTGTGCCTATTCGGCAGGGCAGCATCCGGAAGAGGCCTGGCCTGAATCGCACTGGGACGTTCTCCAACTGTTTGCCCGCTGGGGGATCCCCATCAGTCGCTATGCAGAGCGCTTGGGTAATCTGGAGGAGTGCGTCGATTACTACCAGCGACTAGGCCAGCAACGGGATGGCCTGAGCTTTGATATTGATGGCATCGTGTACAAGGTCAATCGTTTTGACGCGCAGCAGCAGCTGGGCTTTGTTGCCCGTGCGCCGCGCTGGTCTATCGCCAGGAAGTTTCCTGCCCAGGAAGCTCTTACCAAGGTAAGCGGTGTTGAGTTTCAGGTAGGACGTACCGGGGCCATTACGCCGGTTGCGCGTCTCGAACCGGTGTTTGTAGGCGGGGTTACGGTGAGTAATGCGACGCTTCACAATATGGACGAGATTGCTCGCCTGGCACTGCACTACGGTGACACCGTCGTAGTCCGTCGAGCGGGCGACGTTATTCCTCAGGTAGTGTCGGTGATCGAAGAGCGTCGCCTGGACTCGGCCGCGCCCATTCAGGCGCCGCATGCCTGTCCGGTTTGTTCGTCACCCGTAGAGCGGGTAGAAGGCGAAGCCACCTTGCGATGCACCGGCGGTTTGATTTGCGCGGCGCAGTTAAAGGCTGCGGTGCGACACTTTGCCAGCCGGCGGGCAATGGATATCGATGGCCTGGGTGAAAAAATAGTGGAGCAGCTGATCGACAACGGACTGGTTCGCGATGTCGCAGACCTTTTCAAGTTAGAAAAACCGGAGCTGCTTACGCTGGAGCGCATGGGGGATAAGTCTGCCTCCAAGCTCTTAGCTGCCATTGATGCCAGTCGACAGACTACCCTGCCGCGATTCATCTTTGCCCTGGGTATTCGCGAAGTGGGGGAGGCTACAGCGCTGGCCCTCGCCAATCATTTTGGGAGCTTGGAGGCGATAGCCGCGGCAAGTCTTGAAAGCCTGCTCGAGGTGTCTGACGTTGGGCCCGTGGTGGCGGAGCACTTGTTAGCGTTTTTTAGCACGCCTGCGAATCAAACGGTTCTTGCGGCACTCCTTGAGGCAGGGCTGGCCTGGCCGGTCATCGAGAAAAGTACCGATGCTGAGGGCCCCCTGGAAGGGCAGATCTGGGTTGTCAGCGGTAAGCTGGAGAGTCAGTCCCGGGATGAGGCCGAGGCGGCACTGCGCGCCCTGGGTGCTCGAACAGCCAAGTCAGTTTCGGGAAAGACCAGCGTGTTACTCGCAGGGCCCGGCGCAGGGAGTAAGTTGGCTAAGGCAGAATCCCTGGGTGTCGAGATCGTGGATGAAGCCGAGTTCCTCTCACGGATGGCGGCGACAACATGAGCCTCCTGCGCCCGGGGGTGGCCCTGTTGATATCGGCCGCACTTGCCGTGCTATTCGGCGGATGTGCAACGTCTCCTCCCAGAGACCTCGACAATATTTGCAATATATTTGATGACAAAAAGGGTTGGTATGAAGACGCGCGAAAGGCTGAGAAAGCCTGGGGAAGCTCCATCCCTGTAATGATGGCCATTATCCATCAGGAGTCGCGCTTTGTGGCTAATGCCAAGCCGCCGCGCAAGAAAATCCTCGGAGTAATCCCCGGACCACGTCCGTCGGACTCCTATGGCTACAGTCAGGCACTGGAGTCCACCTGGGAGTCCTACCAACGTTCTGCGGGTCGTTATGGTGCGGACCGGGACGACTTTGGCGACGCCATTGATTTTGTCGGCTGGTACAACCATCAGTCCTTTCGGCGCAACGGCATTCAGAAGAACGACGCCTATTCCCTCTATCTTGCCTATCACGATGGGCATGGCGGTTATGAGCGGGGTACCTATCGGTCCAAGGACTGGCTTTTGGGTGTGGCGCGGAAAGTTTCGGCGCGCTCCGCAAGCTACGCAGGGCAGTTAAATGGCTGCCGGGCTCGCCTTGAACAAGGGAGGGGCTGGTTTGACTGGTTTTAACTGTGACATTTATGTGTCAGATTGCTCTTCGATTGTCATCTTTGTGTCACACGGAGATTGCAAGATTCACCGCTTTAGTGGTCCAGCGGGAGAATGGGCATGAGCGAACGTACCGTTTTGGTGGTTGATGATGAGTTTGCCATTCGAGATATGCTGCGAATGGCGCTAGAGATAGTCGACTATCGATGTTTGGAAGCGGACAACATACAGGACGCGCATGCGATCGTTGTCGATCAGCGACCGGATATCGTGCTTCTTGACTGGATGTTGCCCGGCGGTAGCGGCATTGAGCTTCTCAGGCGCTTGAAGCGTGACGACACCACACAGGAGATCCCTGTGATTATGCTGACGGCCAAGACGGCCGAAGACAATGTGATTCAGGGGCTTGAAGTAGGCGCAGACGATTACATCACAAAGCCCTTTGCTCCCAGAGAATTGATCGCGCGGATCAAGGCCTTGCTCCGTCGCTCCGGCGTCGGTGAAAGCACGGATCGTATGCAGGTGTCAGAACTGGTGCTTGATGGTAAAAGTCGCCGCGTATTTCTGGCCGATGAACCGCTGGACATGGGCCCCACGGAATTTAACCTCCTGCAGTTTTTTATGTCTCATCCGGAGCGGGCTTACAGTCGCAACCAGATGCTTGACCAGGTATGGGGCGCGAATGTCTACGTCGAAGAGCGAACCGTTGATGTGCATATCCGCAGGCTGCGAAAAGCACTGCAGGTGGATAACAAGGACTACAGCGGTTTGATTCAGACTGTAAGGGGTACCGGTTACCGCTTTTCTTCTCGGGGAGCACCGTCGGATTGAGTCTAGCGGGCAGCTGGCGTGCTGAACTTCGTAAGCTGCTACTGGTACTTGTTGCCTCGGGCGCACTCGGCTGGGGTACGGGCTATACCCTCGAGATGCTGTGTATCGGGCTTTCTGTACTGACGGGTATCTGGCTCTGGCAGCTGTGGCTCATGCGTCGCTGGCTCGAGGATCCCGAGCAGGCGCCCCCTGAGAGCGCGGGTATCTGGGGACTGGTTTACGACACAATCTACGGCCTGCAGCGTGAAAACCGTGATGCTCGGGGTCGGCTTCAATCTACCGTGGACTACCTCCGAAGCTCCTTTGCCTCAATGCGTGATGGAGTTTTGATCCTTACGCAGAGCGGAGTCATCGAGTGGTCTAACAATGCAGCGGAAAGGCTGCTGGGGCTACAGTACCCACGGGATCGAGGTCAGCCAGTACTCAATCTCTTACGCTGGCCCGCATTTCACGAGTACTTCTTGAAGGGCGATTTCCAGCAGCCTCTACAAATACCAAATGCCACTAATGTTCGGCAAATCATTCAGATTGAGATCACTACGTTTGCCGGTGGGGACTTTCTACTGTTCTTTCGTGATGTCACCCGGGTGGTGCAAATGGAACAAATGCGCCGGGATTTCGTAGGCAACGTGTCTCACGAACTACGCACGCCGCTTACTGTTTTTAAGGGATATCTGGAGACCCTGGAGTCCAGCGAGCTCTTTGACGACCCAAGGTTTCGCAAAGCGGCGGGGCAAATGGACATGCAGGTCCAACGTATGGAAAATCTGCTCACAGACCTGCTGTGGCTGAGTCGCATCGAAACCGTTAGCGAAGATCGTGAAACCAGTGCAGTGAATATGGTGGCAATGCTTGAAGAATTGCGCGAAGAGCTCGACTCAAGTCATCCGGACAGATTGGTAGTGGTCGAAGTCCAGAGTGAGGAAACAGTGCTTGGCAACTACCGGGAACTTCGCAGTGCGGTGTCGAATCTTGTGATCAACGCGCTGAAGTACAGTGATGATCAGGAGCCGGTCGTGGTGCGTTGGGAGCGAGAAGGCGATGCATTGGTGTTGAGCGTTGTGGATTCCGGCGTGGGTATCGAAGAGCAGCACATTGCTCGCGTGACAGAGCGTTTTTATCGAGTCGATGAGAGTCGTAATGCCCGAACGGGAGGTACCGGATTGGGGCTTGCGATAGTGAAACACGTGGCCGCGTCTCATGGTGCTGAGTTAACGATTGACAGTGAACTCGGGCGCGGGAGCCGATTCTCGTTACATTTTCCTCAACTGTGAAACCCGGTTCCTTTGCGGCGGCCTGTCTGGCGTTCCTTCTTTTGTCGTGGAGTCGCGGCGCTTTGGCTGCAGAGCCTCTGGTCGGCAAGCTCGTCAGCACAGGCTCTGACACCATGGGTTCCCTGACCTCACTCTGGGCTGAAATGGTTACTGCCAGGCATCCTGGAGTTTCGATGCATGTGCGCGCGATAGGCTCTGGAGCGGCGCCTACGGCATTAATCCAGGGGACGGCGAATATCGGTCCTATGAGTCGCCCCATGTCTCCGGACGAGATTAGTGCATTTACCAGCAAGTATGGATATCAACCCACAGCGGTGCCGGTCGCCGAAGATGCACTGGCGGTTTTTGTGCATCGGGATAACCCTCTGGATAGTATTTCCCTCGGCCAGCTTGACGCGATTTTTTCCGGGACCAGACGCTGCGGGTTGCCTCGGGCGGTCCGTCTGTGGGGGGAGCTTGGTCTGAGTAGTCCCTGGACTCAGAGGGTGATCAGCGTCTACGGACGGAGTGCGGCCTCGGGAACCTATAGCGTCTTTCGCAGACAGGTATTGTGCTCCGGTGATTTCGCCGTGTATCTCAATCGTTTAGTCGGGTCTTCGGCGGTTGTGAGAGCGGTAGCGATGGATATTAATGGGGTTGGTTATGCCAGTGCCGGTTATCTGAATGCGAGCGTCAAGCGCTTGCAGTTGATTGGAAGTGATGGCGTGGATGAGGCTGCACTGTCCAGAAGGTTGTTCGTCTACATCAATCGCCCCCCCCCAAACGCCCGTTGAGGCGCTGACCGCGGCTTTTATGGAGGTGGCATTTAGTGGGGAAGGGCAGAGAGAGGTCTCCCGACTTGGTTATACACCCCTGGGCGAAAACGAGTTAAGGCGCTTACGCGAAGAGCTGGGTTTAAGTGATGGTTGATGCCCGAACAAGGATCGCGTCCCGTCGCCGGGCCTGGGATCGCGCCGCAAGCCTAGCCATCAACGCTGCCGGTGCTGCCGTCATTCTGTTGCTTCTGATGATCCTGATGTATCTGCTGTACGTGACGCTGCCCTTGGCGAGTCCAGCAAAGCTGGAGGCCAGGTCAGTACAAGGCTTGTCCTTTGCGGGGGCGGCGTCGGTACTGGTGGGCGATGCTCTGGTGAAAGTTCCGGGCGTTGCCGAAGCGGGAGTCTTGTTGAGCGACGAGCGCTATGCAGCGAACCTGGGGGATGATGTTTTACAGCTGTTCGAGCTTAAGCTTCCGGGAGCTGTAGCTGGCAGGTCTCCAGCAGACGCGGTGCTCAGGGAAGCCCTTCTTGCACCCGGTGCCGTGCCAGAGAGTCTGGATGTACACAGTGACGGTGACCGCCTGATGTTTGCCTATTTAGACGATGGCGGTCTGCTGCATGCTGGCGTTGTCAATTTTGCCGAGCTGCCTGATCCCGTGATTACTCGCTATGCGACATCAGCAACAGCGATGGCGGCTGGCATGATACGGGTCGATGCCGCCACAGGGACTGTGTTTGTTCTTAATGACCACTCGTATTTGCGATGGCAGCCTAAGGCTGCAGAGTCCAACCGTCTGCTGGAGGCTACGTTGCCGGGCTTTAAAGCGTCTGCAAGCCTCGTCGCCTGGGGGCCCAACCACGAGACGCTCCTTGTGGTTGATGCAAACAATGAGCTGTATCGCTTTGATACTGCCCGCGCGGCACTCCCGCTTCTGGGCCCTCCCATCGACGTGGGAATGAAGGTGCGATGGCTGGCCAGTGAGTCCAGTAGACGCGTTGTGTACTTGCTGAGCGAGGCGGGTGAGCTTGTTATTCTCGTGCCCAGCAGCGCGGAAGAGCTTCTGAGACAGACAGTTTCTGAGCTCCGGGGGCCCGGACGATTGGGTGTCAGCGCTGATGGAGCCTTTGTTTATCGATTAAGCGACAAGGAGCTGCTGCGGGTAGCGCTTGACAACCCCTTTCCCGAAACGGGGTGGAAGAGTTTGTGGCTACCGCAGTGGTTTGGGGCCTACGATGCACCGGGCCAATACTGGCATTCCGACGGCGCTGCGATCGGCGCCTTGTCTAAACTGAGCTTGTCGCCTCTGCTGTACGGTACCTTTAAAGCCGCTGTATACGGCATGTTATTGGCGATTCCTTTGTCTCTGGGTGCGGCTGTGTATACCGGGTACTTTTTGTCACCGCGAGTACGCAATCGCATTAAACCCAGTATCGAGTTACTGGAAGCCTTCCCCACGGTGGTACTGGGCTTTGTGGCAGGACTTTGGCTTGCGCCATTACTACTGGATTATTTGTTACCCATTCTTCTTTTGCCATTGGTGTTGCTGGGGTTGCCGCTTCTTCTCTCAGTCATTCATCTGTTGCTGCAAGTGCTGTCGCCTAAGTTTCAACGCCGACCCCCACGTATCGCGCTGATTTCGGTGGTGTATATCGCTGCGATCATTGCGCTCATGCTGAATGCGCAAAATTTAGAAGCCTGGTTGTTCGAAAATTCTTTGCGGGATTGGCTATGGACGGAGTGGGGTATTGCCTACGAGCAGAGAAACGCGCTGCTGGTCGGTCTGGCAATGGGCGTGGCTATTACGCCCGTGATGTTTTCGATCGTCGAGGATTCGATCTTCGCGGTTCCTCGAAGTCTCTCTGATGGGAGTCTCGCTCTGGGGGCCACGCGCTGGCAATCCTTGGCTCGCGTAGTGCTTCCGGCCGCGTCTCCGGCAATACTGTCGGCCTTGCTTATCGGCCTCGCGCGTGGCCTCGGCGAGACCATGATTGTGCTTTTAGCGACCGGGAATACGCCATTAATGGAGCCCGGTATGTTTTCCGGTTTAAGAAGTCTCAGTGCGAGTATCGTTGTCGAGCTCCCGGAGGCAGGCTCCCGAAGCGTACAGTTCCGCTTGCTGTTTTTGGCGGCGCTGGTCTTGTTTGGGCTTACCTTTGTTCTCAACACCATTGCCGAGCTATTCAGGCAGCGACTGCGGTACGCCTATGCCAGCCGCTAGAGGCCTCATCAACTTTTCGAGCCTGCAAAGCGGTGTGCGGCGAGCAGAACCGATGGTATGGATGAGTGCCGGTGCCGTGGTATTTGCGATGCTGGTCCTTATTGGCCTCCTGTTTCTGCTGACTACCCGTGGCTTAGGGCACTTTTGGCCTCAGCCGCTAATGCTGCTTCAGAGCGCAGCGTCCGGGCCACAGGCCCACCTGGGAGTCATTCTTGAGCGAGAGTCCGGGCCTTCGCTGGATAGCGCTCGAACGCTGCTGCACCGCGGCGGCGAAGACTTGTTTGACTCTCCGCTCCTGTGGATTGACGACGCTGACATAGTTCTTCGAAGTGCGCCTGAGAATGCTCTGGTGGTTGAGCGCTTATCCCAGGGACCTGTTTTCGGTTTTGCCGAGGCTTTGAATTTTGCTCAGCAGACAACGCCGTTGGCGGAGCTCTCCGCCAATCTGCAGTTGGACTTCATTGAGAACGGCACCGATACAGCGTCTTTAGTTTCCTCGGCAGGAACAACAGAGGGCGTAGCAATGCTCCAGCTGCGCCTGGCATCAGGTCTGGTGGCGGATATTCCTCTTAAGGATGTGAAGGCAGCCTATGCGCCCAATGCCATGCTGACGTCCGAGAAGCTGGGACACTTTGCGCGCGCGTTTGGACGATTTCTGAGCGAATCTCCCCGCCAGAGTAATGAGCAGGGCGGGGTTTTTCCGGCGATTCTGGGTACGGTGGTCTTGGTACTGCTGATGACAGTCATCGTTTCGCCCCTTGGCGTGCTCGCCGCAATTTATCTGCATGAGTATGCCCAGCGCGGCCCTCTCACCCGACTAGTTCGCATCGCGGTAAACAATCTGGCGGGAGTTCCCTCCATCGTCTACGGCGTTTTTGGGTTGGGCTTTTTTGTATACGCCCTGGGCGGATCCCTTGACGCTCTCTTTTTCGAAGACAGACTTCCCGCTCCGACTCTGGGAACTCCGGGTATGCTTTGGGCAGCACTGACTATGGCGTTACTGACTCTTCCGGTGGTGATTGTGTCGACGGAAGAGGGTCTGGCCCGGGTCCCCGCCAGTTTGCGGGAGGGTAGTCTTGCCTTGGGTGCGACGCGCGCTGAAACTCTTTGGCGGGTCGTACTGCCCGCGGCGTCACCAGCGGTGCTTACGGGACTGATTCTGGCGGTCGCGAGAGCGACAGGTGAGGTGGCGCCGCTCTTACTGGTGGGTGTGGCTAAGTATGCACCGGGGCTTCCGGTCAGTACGGAGTATCCTTTTTTGCACCTGGATAGGCAGTTTATGCATCTTGGCTTTTACGTCTATGACCTTGGATTTCAAAGTACGCATCTCGAAACCGTTGAGGGCCTGGTTTTTGCCACCGCGCTACTGTTAGTTTTGATTGCAGTGTTTCTTAACATCGCCGCGGTACTCTTGCGTAGCCGCTTACGCGAAGCCTTTAAACCACAAGAAGCCATTTAGATGAAAAGCCACAGTATTGATGTGAAGGCTTTGAAACGTGCACCGGGCGTAAAGAGTGCCTCGGATGTGTGTTTGCATGTCGAAAGACTCAGCCTTCACTACCAGAGAAGCCAAAACGTGGCCTTGCAGGATGTCAGTCTGGAGATACCCAGGCAGCGAGTGACGGCCTTTATTGGCCCTTCGGGATGCGGTAAATCAAGCCTCTTGCGCTGCTTCAATCGTATGAATGATCTCATCGAGGGCAGTATCGTCAGCGGCCACGTTTGGCTGGATGGGGAAGATGTGTATGCAAAGGGCGTCGACGTCGCTACCTTGCGTCGTCGCGTGGGTATGGTGTTTCAATCACCCAACCCTTTTCCTAAAAGCATCTATGAGAACGTCGCTTTCGGCCTCAGAATTCAAGGGTTGAACAAGAAGCGCTTGTTGGACGAGCTTATAGAGCGGGCATTGCGCGCTGCTGCGCTGTGGGATGAAGTAAAGGATCGGCTGGACGACAATGCCTTGTTGCTTTCAGGAGGCCAGCAACAACGTCTGGTTATTGCGCGGGCCATTGCCGTAGAGCCCGAGGTGCTTCTTCTGGATGAGCCGGCATCGGCTCTGGATCCGATCTCGACGCTGCGCATCGAGGAGTTAATTTATGAGCTTAAGACACGCTATACGATTGTGATTGTCACGCACAATATGCAACAAGCAGCCCGGGTATCGGACATGACGGCTTTTATGAACCTCGGACGATTGGTGGAGTTTGGAGAAACAGATACACTCTTTACCAACCCCCGTGAATCTCAAACAGAGGATTACATAACCGGCCGCTATGGATAGCAGCGGGTGAGCGTGTCTCTGCTGATTCCGGTTCTGGGTTTCAGCGTGGCAAAAACACTTAGATAAATTCGAGGAGCAATCTTGCAAGGCGATCAGCACAGGCAGCATATTTCCGGCCAATTCAATGCGGAACTGGATGCCATGAAAAATCATCTTCTGGAGATGGGTGGGCTTGTTGAGCAACAGCTCGGTCTTGCCGTGATGGCATTGCTGAATCGCGATAGTGGTCAGGCTGAGTCTGTTGTGCTCGGTGATCGACAGATCAATGAGATGGAACTGCAGATTGACGAGGAGTGTTCGAGAATTCTCGCCAGACGCCAGCCAGCGGCCAGTGACCTGCGTTTGGTGCTAGCGGTTGCAAAGTCTACGACGGACCTTGAGCGTATTGGCGACGAGGCGACCCGTATCGCGCGCCAGACGACAAAGCTAACGGAACTGCCGCCGTCCGCAAGCATGTTTATGGAGCTGAGACTCATCAGTGATCACGTAGCGTCAATGCTTAGAGAGGCCCTGGATAGCTTTGCCCGTCTTGATGTGAGCAAGGCGATTGACGTGGTGCTAGACGACGACAAGGTTGACGGGGAGTACGAGGCGGTCCTGGAAAGCCTGATCACTCTGATGAAGTCGGATACCGATAGCATCAGTGGCGTGGTCCATGAGATGTGGGCGTTGCGGGGACTCGAGCGGGTGGGGGACCACGCGACCAATATTGCCGAACAAGTGATTTATCTGGTGTTAGGTCGTGATGTACGACACATGACCACTGATGAGCTGCAGAGCTTGGTCGAGGCGCGAGGGCAATGAGTCGGCGATTTTGGAGTGAACTCACAACACGCCTGGAACCTTACACTCCGGGGGAGCAGCCTCAGGTCGAAAACCTCTTAAAGCTGAATACGAACGAGAGCGCGTACCCGCCGTCGCCGAGAGTTTTGGAGCAGATCAAGGCGGTTACCGGTGATGAGCTGTTGCGCTATCCCGATCCCACATCGCTAGCATTCAGGCAGGTGGTAGCCGACACCCACGGCATTAGTGTTGATTGCGTGTTCGCCGGCAATGGTTCCGATGAAGTCTTATCCCACGTTTTTCAGGGGCTGCTAAAGCAGCATCGGGAGCTTTTGTTCCCGGATATTAGCTACAGTTTTTACCCGGTTTGGTGCCAACTCCATGACGTGAAGTATCGTCAGGTCCCCCTGCGTGAGGACTTTACGCTCCACGCCGATGATTACGATACTGCCGCTGCAGCCGTTATCTTTCCCAATCCCAATGCGCCAACGGGCATCCTTACTTCGCTGGAGAGTGTTCGGGGTTTTCTGGAGGCTGCGCCTGATCGTCTGGTCGTCGTCGACGAGGCGTATATCGATTTTGGCGGAGAGTCTGCGATTTCTTTGCTCAAAGAGTACGACAATCTGCTGGTTGTTCAGACTCTATCCAAGTCCAGAGCGCTGGCGGGCTTGCGCATTGGTTTGGCGTTTGGTTCTGCGGGGCTCATCGAGGGTCTGGAGCGTATCAAAGATAGTTTTAACTCCTATCCTATCGGCGTAGTCGCCCAGCGAGCAGCGGCAGAAGCCTATCGTGATGAGTCCTGGTTCAGGCAGTGCAGCGAACGGGTGATCGCCAGTCGGGAGAAGCTCACTCTGGATTTACAGGGGCTGGGCTTCGAGGTTTTGCCTTCTACGGCAAACTTTGTATTTGCCAGGCATGCATCACTTCCGGGACCTCAGATCTTTGATGCCTTGAGAGGAGAGGGGGTGATCGTGCGTCGCTGGGACAAGCCGCGTATCCAAGACTATCTTCGGATTAGTGTGGGTACGGAGTCCCAGTGCCAACGCTTTGTCGAAACGCTGCGAGCGGTGCTTGGCAGGATTAATCCTGCGTAGAGGATTAGCGCAGCGTTGCAGCCTTGCAGCGTTAACAGCGCTCCAGCACCACGCTGCCGATGCTGTAACCGGCGCCAAAGGAACACAGCACACCCCGTTCGCCGACCGCAAAGTCATCGTGGTGTTTGTGAAAGGCAATGACCGAACCCGCGGAGCTGGTGTTTGCATACTTATCCAATATAACCGGAGCCTCTTCGGTCGTGGCATCTCTGCCGAGAACGCGTTTGGCGATAAGCACATTCATATTGAGATTGGCTTGATGAAGCCACAAGCGCTTTAAGTCGTCTGTCGCGATATCCAGCGATGCGAGCTGCTCGCTGATCTGGGTCGCTACCGCGGGACAGACTTCTTTGAACACTTTCCGTCCTTCCTGCACAAAGAGCTTGTCCGCGTTTCCGATGCCTTCTTCGTCACCGCGGTTAAGGAAGCCAAAGTTATTGCGAATGTTGTTTGAGAACATGGTCTGTAGACGGCTGTCCAATACTTTGAAGTTGCTGTCAGCGGGGCCAGGCCGGTCGCTGATAATCATCGCAGTGCAGACGTCACCAAAGATAAAGTGCGAGTCTCGATCCCGGAAGTTCAAATGTCCGGTACATATCTCCGGATTTACAACCAGTACATTTCGGGCGCTACCGCTGCGGATGGCATCGCGAGCTTGCTGAAGCCCAAAAGTCGCCGAAGAGCAGGCGACGTTCATATCAAAGGCATAGCCCTTACTGCCAAGGGCTGACTGGATTTCTACGGCCATCGCGGGGTAGGCGCGCTGCATATTCGAGGCGGCGCAAATCACCGAATCCAAATCTGATGCTTCCAGTCCTGCGGTTTGCAATGCCTGCTTGGCGGCTATGACCGCCATTTCGCACATAACCGAAGGCTCGTCGTTAGCACGCTCTTTGATACTAGGCGTCATGCGTTTCGGGTCCAGAACACCCTCTTTGTTGATGACGTACCGCGAGCGTATACCTGAGGCCTTCTCGATGAACTCAGCAGATGAATGGGCAAGCGCGGGTAGCTCGCCGGCTTGAATAGCGTCGGCGTTTTCAGCGTTATGAAGATCTACATATTGATTGAAACTCTCAACCAGTTCTTCATTACTGATGGAGTTCGGCGGCGTATAGAGGCCTGTGCCGGTCAGATAGACCGCTTTTAAATCTGCTGATTCCGACGATTCGGGCATGCGTGCCTCTGCGTATTGTTGTTTTGTGGAGAGGGCGGGTAGGTGCTACCGCTACCCTTAAAAAATCAAAAGGTCGTGATGAGCGACAGTGTAACCGCCAATCACGACCCCGGGGAAAACCCTCTTTATCTAGCTTCGGTCGTCGATGTTTACAAAGTCGCGCTGTGCGTGGCCCGTGTATAACTGTCGCGGTCTGCCGATGCGATAGCTGCCGGAGATCATCTCGTTCCAGTGCGCGATCCAACCCACTGTTCGACCCACCGCGAAGATAACCGTAAACATACTGGTGGGAATGCCGATGGCCTTGAGAATGATGCCCGAGTAGAAATCTACGTTGGGATAGAGCTTTTTCTCGATGAAGTAATCATCTTCCAGAGCGATTTCTTCGAGGCGCTTTGCAATGGCCAGGAGGGGATCATTCTCGATACCAAGCTCAGCCAGCACATCGTCCGCTGCTTCCTTCATCACCTTGGCTCGAGGATCGAAGTTTTTGTAAACCCGATGACCAAAGCCCATGAGGCGGAAGGGGTCATCCTTGTCTTTGGCGCGAGCGACATACTCATCAATTCGGGATACATCCCCGATTTCTTCCAGCATATTGAGTACTGCTTCGTTAGCGCCTCCGTGAGATGGACCCCACAGCGCCGCGATGCCTGCTGCAATACACGCAAAGGGATTAGCCCCGGAAGAGCCGGCAAGACGCACGGTTGAGGTCGAAGCGTTCTGCTCATGGTCTGCGTGAAGCAGGAATACCCGATCCATAGCCTTGGCAAGAACTGGCGATACGTTGCTGGGCGCGCAAGGGGTGCCAAACATCATGTGCAAAAAGTTTTCTGCGTAGCCCAGACTATTGTCCGGATACATGAAGGGCTGCCCGATAGAGAACTTGTAGCTCATTGCCGCAAGGGTGGGCATCTTGGCTATAAGTCTGAAGGCCGCCACCTGGCGATGGTGCTCGTCGGAGATATCCAGGGAGTCATGATAGAAGGCAGACAGTGCGCCTACGACACCACACATGATCGCCATAGGGTGCGCGTCACGACGGAAACCGTTGAAGAACGTACGAATCTGCTCGTGCACCATCGTATGGTTGTGAACGGTGCTAACAAATTGTTCCTTTTGCTCGGTATTTGGCAGTTCGCCGTAGAGCAGGAGATAGCAGGTCTCCAGGTAATCAGACTCGGCGGCCAGCTGATCGATAGGGTATCCGCGGTGCAGAAGAACGCCCTTGCCGCCATCGATATAGGTTATTTCCGACTCGCAGGCTGCGGTGGATACAAAGCCAGGGTCGTAAGTAAACATTCCCTTGCTTGTAAGGCCGCCAACGTCTACGACATCCGGACCAATAGATCCTGAGTAAACAGGCAGATCTACGGACCCCTCAATGCCATCGATGTTGAGGGTTGCTTTCTTTTGACTCATGGGTAAATCCCGCATGTTTTCAGGGGGGTCGCCAACTATAGACAGTGGTCGACGTTTGTCAATTAAGCGTGCTTATTCCATCAGTTTGTTGTTGTCAGACACAGCCTGCATTGATCGTGGTCAATTGTAATAGACTTGGTGAATCTCTATACTCGCGCCGTTTTTAGGGTATCTCGGTAACAGGTGTGCAAGGCTTCTTCGGTACCGTGGAGATACAAAGGGAGTGGCAAATCACGCGCAGCGCCGCCAAGGCTTTAGCGCGCCACTCGGGGCCATTTCAGAGTCAGGAGCTGTCCGTCTGTGAAAGACAATCGTCCGGTTAATCTCGATATCGGTAGCATCCAGCTACCTATCACTGCCTACGCCTCTATATTGCACCGAATTTCCGGCGTGATTATGGTCGTGGCGTCCTTTCTCCTGCTGTGGGCTTTGGATCTCAGCCTCGCCGGGCCAGAGAGCTTTGCGCGGCTTAGCGAGCTCCTTGCAAATCCGCTGGTGAAATTTGTGGCCTGGGGTATTACCACTGCCACGATTTATCACGGCTTCGCAGGTATCAAGCATCTGATTATGGATTTTGGCGTTGGAGAGACCATGGAGGGCGGTGTTTTGGGTGCTCGCCTGGTGTTTGTCCTCACCTTCGTGAGTGCAGCCTTGGTAGGAGTCGCCTTATGGTAACTGCAGTTACAAGTCTTTCTCGCTCCGGTTTGTCGGATTGGTTGGTGCAGCGCGTCACAGCCGTTATCCTTCTGGCGTTTTTCATATTCATAGGGTTCAAAATCGCTTCGGGCGTTACCTATGCCGAGTGGACGGCATTGTTCGGGCAAACATGGATGAAAGTTTTCACCATGTTGGCTCTGCTGTCTCTCGCGGCGCATGCCTGGATAGGTATGTGGGGAGTGTTCACAGATTATCTCACCGAGCGTCTGATGGGATCCCGGGGCAATGTATTACGGATTGGTTTGCAGCTGATTACCTCGCTGTCACTGATCATTTTTGTAATTTGGGGCTTCCAGGTAATTTGGGCCTAAGTAAGTCTTGATTCCTGCAACAGGAGCATAAGTACGAATGCGCACAATTTCTTTTGATGGTGTGATTGTTGGTGGCGGTGGCGCAGGAATGCGAGCCGCGCTTCAGCTAGCTCAGTCGGGCTATAAAACAGCCGTGATTAGCAAGGTATTTCCCACGCGTTCACACACCGTGTCCGCCCAAGGGGGCATTACCTGTGCGATCGCCAGCGCGGATCCTCAAGATGATTGGCGGTGGCACATGTACGACACCGTAAAAGGCTCTGATTACATTGGTGATCAGGACGCCATCGAGTACATGACCTCCGTGGGCCCCGAAGCTATTTTTGAGCTTGAGCATATGGGGCTGCCATTTTCCCGCACAGAAGAAGGGCGTATTTATCAGCGACCCTTTGGCGGTCAGTCAAAGGATTTTGGTAAAGGTGGCCAGGCTGCACGTACGTGCGCTGCCGCGGATCGTACCGGTCATGCGCTGTTACATACGCTTTACCAGAACAACATCAAGAATAAGACCGTCTTCTTTAACGAGTGGTTTGCGACGGATCTCGTGAAGAATCAGGACGGTGTGGTCGTCGGCGTTATTGCGATTTGTATCGAAACCGGCGAAGTGGTTTATGTGAAGTCCAAGGCCACGGTCTTCGCTACGGGCGGTGCAGGGCGTATCTATGCGTCTACGACAAATGCTCACATTAATACCGGCGACGGCATTGGCATGGCTCTGCGTGCAGGGTTTCCTATGCAAGACATGGAAATGTGGCAGTTCCACCCCACGGGTATTTATGGTGCCGGCACATTGGTCACCGAAGGCTGTCGCGGCGAGGGCGGATATCTCATCAATAAGGATGGCGAGCGTTTCATGGAGCGTTATGCACCCAATGCCAAGGATCTGGCAGGGCGTGATGTTGTCGCTCGCTCCATGGTGCTTGAGATTCTCGAAGGCCGTGGCTGTGGCCCCGAAGCCGATCACGTATTCCTGAAGCTTGATCATCTGGGAGAGGACGTTCTGGAGAGTCGTTTGCCGGGTATTCTGGAGCTGTCGCGCACATTTGCACACGCTGATCCGGTCAAAGAGCCTATTCCCGTAGTGCCAACCTGCCATTACATGATGGGTGGTATTCCCACCAATGTGAACGGACAGGCGCTGACCATTGATGCGAATGGTCAGGATCACATCATTCCCGGACTGTATGCCTGCGGCGAAGCTGCTTGTGTATCCGTTCACGGCGCTAACCGCCTGGGCGGTAACTCTTTGCTTGATCTTGTGGTCTTTGGTAGAGCCGCGGGACTGTTTATCGAAGAGGCCCTGCGTTCAGGCATTGAGGCACGGGACGCGTCCACCACGGATATTGAAGAGAGCAACCAACGTTTGGCCAAGCTTGATGCAGCGCCCGTGGGCGAGAGCGTCGCGGGCCTGCGAAAAGAGCTTCAGGGTGTTATGCAGAATCACTTCGGTGTGTTCCGCAAGGGCGACTTCATGCGCGACGGTATCAAGCTTCTGGAAGCCCTGCGCCCCCGAATCGAGAGCGTTGGCGTTGCTGACAAGACTCAGGCCTTTAACACAGCGCGTATCGAAGCTTTGGAGTTGCAGAATCTCTTTGAAGTTGCTGAAGCCACGGCGATACCGGCAGAGGCGCGTACAGAAAGCCGCGGTGCCCATGCGCGAGATGATTACCAGGAGCGGGATGATGAGAATTGGCTGTGCCACTCGTTGTACTTCCCCGATGACAAGAGCGTGGGTAAGCGCGACGTGAACTTTGAGCCTAAGATCATGGACGTTATGGAGCCGATGGCTCGTACTTACTGATCCTTTCGGGGAACGAACGATACGGAGTTTTTTGGATGTTGCAGGTCAGTGTATATCGCTACAACCCGGAGCAGGACGCAGAGCCGTCCATGCAGACTTTTGAGGTCGACACCGGTGGCAAAGATGTGATGGTTCTCGATGTTCTGGAGGACATCAAGGCGCAGCAGGACACTTCGGTGACCTACCGGCGCTCCTGTCGCGAAGGGGTTTGTGGCTCTGACGGATTAAATATGAACGGTAAGAACGGACTCGCGTGCATCACGCCGCTGTCCGAGACCGTGAAGAACAACAAGCTGGTGATCCGGCCTCTGCCCGGCTTGCCGGTTATTCGTGACCTGGTGGTGGACATGAGCATGTTCTATACCCAGTACGAAAAGGTTCAGCCTTACCTGCAGAACGATACGCCGGCACCCGCAATAGAGCGATTGCAGTCACCAGAGGATCGAGCAAAGCTGGACGGCCTTTACGAATGTATTCTTTGCGCCTGCTGCTCCACGAGCTGCCCGTCATTTTGGTGGAATCCGGATCGATTTATCGGTCCTGCGGGCCTGCTCCAGTCCTACCGTTTTCTGGCGGATAGTCGCGACAATGCAACCGAAGAGCGTCTATCCCGTCTGGATGATCCCTTCAGTGTTTTTCGCTGTCACGGGATTCAAAACTGCGTGAATGTTTGCCCCAAGGGCTTGAACCCGACACGCGCTATCGGCCATATCCGCAGTATGCTCCTCAAACAGGCAGCCTGAGGTAGTTTTCGCGGACTTTTGGCTTAAAAGTCCGCTCATTTCTCGACTTTACACCTTCTAGACCTCTCGCTTTGCTGGCATAATTGCGCCACCGCGCTGTCCGTCTACGGAGAGCGCCCGCGGGGCCGGGGGGACCGTGGAAACAACTTGCCCCGGCACACACAGATGTCGTCTGTGCATCTGTGTGATGTTCGTCTAGGGGGCAGCATGCAAGAAAATACGATGGAGCTGTTTCGTCGCAGCTCACACATCGCGGGTGGTAACGCCACCTACGTGGAAGATCTGTACGAGCACTACCTGATTGATCCCAATGCCGTGCCCGAACAGTGGCGCGAGTATTTCGATAAGTTGCCCCGGGTCGAAAGTAAGACATCCCTGATTGATGATGTACCGCACAGTGCGGTCCGCGAACGTTTTGCGCGTATTAGCAAAATGCGCGTGCGTACTGAGGCTACTGTTGCCCACGACAGTCAGGCCACGCAGCACGAGCGCAAGCAGGTCAAGGTGCTGGCTCTTATCTCCGCGTATCGACAGCGTGGTCACCAGAAAGCGCAGCTTGATCCTCTGGGTCTCGCGGCGAGGGAGCATGTTGCCGATCTGGAGCTTGGCTTTCACGAACTCTCCGTAGCCGATCTGGACACCAGTTTTCAGGTGGGCACCCTCAAAATGGGCGGCGGTGACGGGACGCTAAAAGAGATTATCGGCGCGCTGGAGCGAACCTATTGCCACACCGTTGGTGCGGAGTTTATGCACATTGTGGATACGGAGCAGCGACAGTGGATTATGTCGCGTATGGAGTCCGTCCGTTCTGCGCCTGATTACGGCCCCGACGTGCAGCGCCAGATTCTCCGACGTCTTATTAAGGCTGACGGCCTTGAGAAGTCTCTCGGTTCCAAGTTCCCCGGTACAAAACGCTTCGGTCTGGAAGGGGGTGAGAGCCTGATTCCCATGATGGCAGAAATGATGCAACGCATCGGCGGGTACAACGCCAAAGAAATTGTTATAGGCATGGCGCACCGAGGTCGACTGAACGTCCTCATCAATATTCTTGGTAAGAACCCCTCGGAGCTGTTTGCCGAGTTTGAGGGACGCGCGACCTATGAAAGCTCGGGTGACGTTAAATATCACCAGGGCTTCTCCTCCAACATGATGACGCCTGGTGGCGAAATGCACCTCGCGCTGGCGTTTAATCCATCACACCTTGAAATTGTCTCTCCCGTCGTCGAAGGCTCGGTGAGAGCTCGTCAGGATCGTCGCGATGATCCGGAAGGTCATAGTGTGTGGCCAATTGTTCTTCATGGTGATGCTGCCTTTGCGGGGCAGGGTGTGGTCATGGAGACATTTCAGATGTCACAGACGCGGGCCTACAAAACTGGCGGTACCGTCCACATTGTGCTGAATAACCAGGTTGGCTTTACCACCAGCCGACAGGAAGACTCACGTTCTACCGAGTACTGCACCGATGTGGCGAAAATGGTTCAGGCGCCGATTTTCCACGTTAACGCAGACGACCCAGAGGCTGTTCTCTTTGTAACGCAGATGGCCATCGACTATCGAAACGAGTTCAAGCGTGACGTGGTAATTGATTTGGTCTGCTACCGCCGCCGCGGTCATAACGAGGCGGATGAGCCCGCGGTGACACAGCCGCAAATGTACGAGGCGATTCGCAAGCATCCAACCACGCGGGATATTTATGCGCGACGTCTGATCGAAGCCGGCGTATTAACCGAAGCGGAAGATCAAGCCCTTGTTGACGGTTACCGGGCGTCTTTGGATCGCGATGAGCCTCTGGTGTCCAGCCTGGTTCATGAGCCCAATGAAGAGCTGTTTGTTGATTGGAGACCCTATCTGGGCCACGAGTGGACTCTGCACTGCGATACCGGAATGGATCTGCACCATTTGCAGACGCTTGCGCAGCACACCAACCAATCTCCCGATGGCTTTCCGCTGCAGCGGCAGGTGGCAAAGATTCTCGAAGATCGCCGCAAGATGGCTGCGGGGGCTTTACCCCTGAACTGGGGCTTCGCGGAGACTCTCGCCTACGCGTCGCTTCTGGAGGCCGGGTATCCCATCCGGCTTACGGGGCAGGATGTCGGACGCGGCACCTTTTCGCACCGCCATGCGGTATTGCACAATCAGCGGGAGGACGAAACCTACGTTCCGCTTCAGCACGTAAACGACGATCAGGCTGGGTTTGTGATTCACGACTCTCTGCTGTCTGAAGAGGCGGTGCTGGCCTTTGAATATGGATATGCCACAACGTCACCTACCGGTTTGGTTATCTGGGAAGCGCAGTTCGGTGATTTTGCCAATGGCGCTCAGGTGGTGATCGATCAGTTCATCACCAGTGGCGAGCACAAGTGGAGCCGCCTTTGCGGTTTGACCATGTTGCTTCCGCATGGCTACGAAGGACAGGGACCGGAACACAGCTCAGCGCGCCTGGAGCGCTTCATGCAGCTTTGTGCAGAGCACAATATTCAGGTGTGCGTGCCCACAACACCGGCGCAGGTTTTTCATATGCTCCGCCGTCAGGGTATTCGTCCATTGCGAAAGCCTTTGGTTGTAATGTCTCCCAAGAGTTTGTTGCGACACAAGGAAGCGACTTCAACGCTGGAAGATCTTGCCAATGGGCGTTTCTACAATGTGCTGGACGAAACAGATGATCTAGATAAGTCCGCGGTACAGCGCGTGGTCCTCTGCTCCGGAAAGGTCTTTTATGATCTTCGCGCTGCGCGGCGTGAGCGTGGTATCGAGAATATCGCTCTGATTCGTTTAGAGCAGCTGTATCCATTTCCTGAAGCGGAACTGCTTCAGGTCTTAAGCGGATACCCCAATCTTCTCGACGCCGTTTGGTGTCAGGAGGAGCCCATGAATCAGGGGGCCTGGTATTCGAGCCAACACCATATGCGTCGCGTGTTTGCGTCGCTCAACAGTAATATTTATCTCGGTTACGCCGGGCGCGATGCTTCAGCAGCGCCCGCCGCGGGCTACATGGCCCTTCACCTGGAGCAGCAGGAGGCCTTTCTTAATCAGGCTCTGACGCTCGCCAGCGATAACGCCTAAGCGATTTTTACAAGGAAAACTCATGGCTATCCAAATCAAAGCACCTGCATTTCCCGAGTCCGTTGCCGACGGTGAGGTTGCTGCCTGGCACAAGGAAGAGGGCGAGGCGGTAAAGCGAGACGAACTCATCGTCGAGATCGAAACCGATAAAGTAGTGATGGAAGTTGTTGCACCTGCTGATGGTGTCATCAAGAAAATCCATGCCGCGGTAGGCGACACTATTGAAAGTGAAGCACTGCTTGCAGATCTTGAAGAGGGGGCGGTGGCGGCAGACACGGCTGGCAGTCCCGCTGAGGCGCCTACGGCAGATGCGGCTCCCGTTTCCGCTGAGGCCGTCGCGGAGATGGGCCCAGCGGCCCGTCAAATGATCGAGGAACACAGGCTCGACCCATCGTTGATACCGGGCACGGGCAAAGGTGGGCGCATCACCAAAGAAGATGTTGCGGCCTACATTAAGGATCGACCTGCGGCAGCTGCCGCGGCGGCGCCCCAAAGCACGGCCGTGGTCGATGTACCTAGCGCTCCAACGGGTGAGCGAATTGAAACCCGCGTACCCATGACACGTATGCGGGCACGTATCGCCGAGCGCCTGTTGGATGCGACGACGTCCACCGCAATGTTGACCACGTTTAACGAGGTGAACATGGCGCCGGTCATGGCCTTGCGCAAGAAGTACAAGGACCAGTTTGAAAAGACGCACAATGGGACACGGCTCGGTTTCATGGGCTTTTTTGTCAAGGCAGCCTGCGAAGCTCTTAAGCGTTTTCCTGCGGTTAATGCATCTATCGATGGCAATGACGTCGTGTATCACGGCTACCAGGATATTGGTGTTGCCGTATCCACCGAGGGCGGGCTGGTAGTGCCTGTGCTGCGAGACGCAGACTTTATGAGTCTTGCCGATGTGGAAGCCGCGATCGTGGATCTCGGGACACGGGCGAAAGCCAATAAGCTCACCATCGACGATATGACGGGCGGCACCTTTACGGTCACTAACGGGGGAGTGTTTGGTTCGCTTCTCAGTACGCCGATTCTTAATCCCCCGCAAACGGGAATCCTGGGCATGCACAAAATCCAGGAACGTCCGATGGTGGCTGATGGTGAGGTTGTTGTACTGCCGATGATGTACCTCGCGCTGTCTTACGATCACCGTTTGATCGACGGTAAGACCGCCGTTCAGTATTTGGTGGCGGTGAAAGATTTGATTGAGGATCCAGCGCGGATTCTGCTTCAGCTCTAATTGGCTACGGCCCCCTTTTGCTAGCCTGACGGAGATTTCACGATGGCAGATAGTTTTGATGTAGTAGTTATTGGTTCCGGCCCTGCCGGTTATGTTGCGGCGATTCGCGCTGCGCAACTGGGCCTCAGCACGGCAGTTGTTGAAGAGTGGACGGATGAAAAAGGCGGCGCGACCCTTGGCGGTACTTGCCTTAACGTAGGCTGCATTCCCTCAAAGGCGCTCCTCGATTCGAGCCAGAAGTACCATGATGTAAAGGATACCTATGGTGTTCACGGTATTGGGCTGGAAAACCCGAGCATCGATGTTCCGGCGATGCTTGAGCGTAAAGACAAGATCGTTAAACAGCTAACCAGTGGTGTCACGGGGCTGTTTAAACACAATGGCGTGTCGGTGATTCAGGGCCGAGGCAAAGTTCTCTCCGGCGCGAATGTCGAAGTAACTGCTGCCGATGGCACTGTCACAACGGTAGAGGCGGGTAACGTTATTATTGCGGCCGGCTCGGAGCCGGTGCAGATTCCTCCTGCTCCAGTGGACAACGAGTACATTGTCGATTCAACGGGAGCACTCGAGTTTACCGAAGTGCCCGGTCGTCTCGGCGTCATTGGTGCCGGCGTTATTGGCCTTGAGCTGGGCAGTGTTTGGTCGCGGCTTGGTTCTGAAGTCGTTCTCCTTGAGGCGCTGGACGACTTTCTGGCAATGATGGATACCCAGATTGCCAAGGAAGCCGGAAAACTCTTTAAGAAGCAGTCACTGGATATCCGCCTAAGCAGTCGCGTTACTCAAGCGACGGTGAAAGATGGCAAAGTGCATGTTGTTTATACCTCGCCCGAGGGTGAGCACACCGAGGTGTTCGATAAGCTGATTGTTTCTGTCGGGCGCCGCCCCCGTACCTTGGACTTACTGGCTGATGACTCCGGGGTAACCCTGGATGAGCGGGGCTTCATTTTCGTCAATGATCAGTGCGCTACCGAGGCGCCGAATGTGTTTGCTGTTGGTGACGTCGTACGCGGCCCCATGCTTGCTCATAAAGGCTCCGAAGAGGGTGTCATGGTGGCGGAGCGAATCGCCGGGAAACCCGCACAGGTTAATTACGAGTGCATCCCCTCTATCATCTATACGCACCCTGAGATTGCTGCGGTGGGGCGTACCGAGCAGGAACTGAAGTCTGATGGGGTTCCCTACAAAGCGGGAACCTTCCCGTTTGCGGCCTCAGGACGAGCACTTGCGGCCAATGACTCTGACGGTCTGGTGAAAATCATTTCACATGCGGAGACTGACCGCATTTTGGGTTGCCATATTGTTGGGCCCTCGGCGGCGGATCTGGCGCAGCAGGTGTTGATCGCCATGGAGTTTGGTTCAAGTACCGAAGACCTGGCTTTGATGGTGTTTGGCCATCCAACACTTTCTGAGGCTGTACATGAGGCGGCACTTGCCGTCGACGGTCACGCTATTCACGTGGCAAACCGCAAGCGCCGCTAAAGAATTTGATGCCTCGATAATAATAGTTGGGGTGTCAGTAGAAACGCTTTGGGCAAGGGGTCCAGGGCGACTTTGTTTCCTTGAACACTAACGGGATTTCACATGAATCTTCATGAATACCAGGGTAAGGGACTCTTCGCCGAGTATGGCTTACCGGTTTCCACGGGTCACGCAGTTGACTCTCCGCAGGCTGCGACAGAAGCAGCCGACCTCATTGGCGGCGACATGTGGGTAGTTAAGGCCCAGGTCCATGCCGGAGGACGAGGCAAGGCGGGTGGCGTCAAGCTCGTCAAGACCAAGGAAGAGATTGCAGAATTCACCAGCCATTGGCTGGGTAAAAACCTGGTTACCTATCAGACCGACGCTAATGGCCAGCCAGTATCCAAAATTCTCGTGGAGTCCTGCACGGACATTGCTGACGAGTTGTATCTCGGAGCGGTAGTCGATCGCTCGTCGCGGCGCATCGTGTTTATGGCCTCAACCGAAGGTGGCGTTGAGATCGAGAAAGTCGCTGAAGAGACGCCCGAAAAAATTCTCCGCGCTGTCATTGATCCATTGAATGGCGCTCAGCCTTATCAGGGCCGAGAGTTGGCGTTCAACCTGGGGCTGAAGGGCGACCAGATTAAGCAGTTCGTTAAAATCTTCATGGGCCTCGCCAAGATGTTTCAGGAGAAGGATCTGGCGCTCATCGAAATCAACCCTCTGGTTATTACCACCGAAGGCAACTTGCACTGCCTCGACGCCAAAATCGGCGTTGATGGAAATGCCCTGTATCGCCAGCCTGCCCTGCGCGAAATGCACGATCCTTCCCAGGAAGACGAGCGTGAGTCACACGCAGCGCAGTGGGAACTCAACTATGTTGCACTGGATGGCAATATTGGCTGCATGGTCAATGGTGCGGGTCTCGCGATGGGTACCATGGACATCGTTAAGTTACATGGCGGTGATCCCGCAAACTTCCTGGATGTAGGAGGCGGCGCTACCAAAGAGCGTGTGTCCGAAGCGTTTAAAATCATCCTCTCGGATGACAAGGTGAAAGCTGTTCTGATCAATATTTTTGGCGGCATCGTTCGCTGCGATCTCATCGCGGAAGGCGTTATCGGCGCAGTCGAAGAGATTGGAGTAGAAGTCCCCGTTGTTGTACGCCTCGAAGGTAACAACGCTGAGCTGGGACGTAAGGTTTTGGCAGACAGTGGATTAAACATTATCGCGGCGACCAGTCTTACGGACGCGGCACAGCAGGCAGTTAAAGCAGCGGGAGGCAATTCCTAATGAGTATCCTGATCAATAAGGACACCAGGGTAATCTGCCAGGGCTTTACGGGCTCGCAGGGTACTTTTCACTCAGAGCAAGCGATTGAATACGGCACAAAGATGGTCGGCGGTGTTACGCCGGGTAAAGGCGGACAGGAGCATCTGGGTCTTCCAGTGTTTAACACGGTTGCCGAAGCCGTTGCGGCCACTGGCGCAGAAGCCTCGGTAATCTACGTGCCTGCACCATTCTGTAAGGATTCCATTCTCGAAGCAGCTAACGGCGGAATCAAGCTGGTGGTATGTATCACAGAAGGCATCCCAACCCTGGATATGCTCGAAGCAAAAGTAAAATGTGATGAGCTGGGTGTTCGACTGGTAGGACCTAACTGCCCGGGCGTAATCACGCCGGGAGAGTGCAAGATCGGTATCATGCCGGGCCATATTCACCTGCCGGGCAAGGTCGGTATCGTGTCTCGGTCGGGCACTTTGACTTACGAAGCCGTAAAGCAAACCTCCGATGCGGGCTTCGGTCAGTCTACGTGCGTCGGCATTGGTGGCGACCCGATTCCCGGCTCCAACTTTATCGATATCCTGGCGATGTTCGAGGCGGACCCTGCGACCGAGGCGATTGTTATGATCGGTGAGATCGGTGGCACCGCTGAAGAAGAGGCGGCTGCCTATATCAAGGCCAACGTATCCAAGCCCGTTGTTTCTTACATTGCCGGCGTTACCGCGCCTAAGGGCAAGCGTATGGGGCACGCAGGGGCCATCATCTCGGGGGGTAAGGGCACCGCTGATGAGAAGTTTGCGGCACTTGAGGACGCTGGCGTAAAGACCGTCCGTTCTTTGGCCGATATCGGAACAGGGCTGGCTGAAATCACTGGTTGGTAAAACCTGATCGGATCTCCTTCAAAACCCGCCAGCGATGGCGGGTTTTTTTGTGCCCGCGGACTTTGTTTTAAGCTTGAATTCGCAGCCCATGGCCCCATATCAGAGGTTATCGATTCGTCAAGCTAAGCCATATTTAGAGGACACCATGACTGCAGAAGTAAATAAGGAAACTTTGGGCTTTCAGACTGAGGCGCGGCAATTGCTGCACCTCATGATTCACTCTCTGTATTCCAACAAAGAAATCTTCCTTCGTGAGCTGATTTCTAACGCATCCGATGCCGTGGATAAGCTGCGTTTCGCGGCGCTCTCGGACGATTCGTTGCTTGAGGGTGACGGTGAGTATGCCGTGACCGTGGATGTGGATCCGGAAGCGGGTACCGTGACGATCAGCGATAACGGTATCGGCATGAACCGTGATGAGGTCATCGACAACCTGGGCACCATTGCGAAATCCGGTACGGCGGCATTTCTTGAGCAATTGTCTGGTGATCAGCAGAAGGATTCTCAACTTATCGGCCAGTTTGGGGTGGGTTTCTATTCGTCCTTTATCGTGGCTGACCGCGTTGCAGTACATACCCGAAAAGCAGGCGCAGCGCCCAGCGAAGGGGTTTTGTGGGAGTCTGGTGGCGAGTCCGAGTTCACCATCGAGGCGCAGGAAAAAACTGAACGTGGCACAAGCATCACACTGTTTTTACGTGAAGACTGTAAAGATTTTGCGGATGATTGGCGCGTTCGCAGCGTTATCAAGAAGTACTCCGATCACATTTCTGTTCCGGTTTTGATGCAAGAGGCGCCAATGCCCGCTGCAGAAGACGCAGAAGAGACAGAGCCTGCAGAAGCCGAATACAAGCCCGTGAATGAAGCGACCGCTCTGTGGACGCGAAGCCGCAGTGAAGTTTCAGACGAGGAATACGGTGCCTTCTACAAGCATGTCTCTCATGACTTCGAAGAGCCCTTGAGCTGGAGTCACAACCGCGTAGAAGGCAAGCTCGAGTACACCAGTCTTCTCTACATTCCCACCCGTGCGCCTTTTGACATGTGGAACCGAGACGCCAACCGCGGCGTGAAGCTCTACGTTCAGCGCACCTTCATCATGGATGACGCTGAACAGTTTCTTCCCTTGTATTTGCGCTTTGTCAAAGGCGTCCTCGACTCCAATGATTTGTCCTTGAACGTATCCCGGGAGATTCTCCAGCAGGATAAGACTGTTGATGCCCTGCGCAGCGCCCTGAGCAAGCGTGTCCTCGATATGCTCTCCAAAATGGCGAAGAACGATAGCGAAAAGTACGCAACGTTCTGGAAAGAGTTCGGTCAGGTTCTCAAGGAAGGCCCCGCTGAGGACATGACCAACAAAGACAAGATTGCCGATTTACTGCGTTTTAGTAGCACGCACACCGACACCGAGGTGCAGGACCAGTCGCTTCGGGACTATATCGAGCGAATGCAGGAAGGGCAGGAAAAGATCTTTTATGTGGTCGCGGAGAACTTCAATACGGCTAAACGCAGCCCCCAACTTGAAGTCTTCCGTAAGCGTGGCATAGAAGTCTTGCTCCTGTCAGATCGCGTGGATGACTGGTTGATGAACCATCTGCAAGAGTTTGATGGCAAACAACTTCAGGACGTGGCTCGTGGTCGTCTCGATCTTGACGACGAAAGCGAAGAAGAAAAACAGGCGCGAGAGACTGCGGAAAGAGATAGCGAAGGATTGATTGAGCGTCTCAAGACCGTTTTGACAGAGAATGTTGAAGAGGTCCGAGTGACGACTCGCCTGACGAATTCTCCCGCGTGTTTAGTGGTAGGGGAGCAGGATATGGGCGCGCAGATGCGACGCATCATGGAGGCAGCCGGTCAGCCGGTACCCGAATCCAAGCCCACGCTGGAGATTAATCCGACACACCCCCTGATCAATCGTTTGGATGCGGAGTCCGACGAGGACCGCTTTGGTGATCTGGCAAAGATCATCTTTGATCAAGCGAACCTTGCCGAAGGTGGTCAGCTTGACGATCCCGCAGCGTACGTCGAACGTTTGAACAGCCTGCTTTTGCAATTGAGCAACGGCTAGTGCGTTGTGGCGCTGGTTGCTCTGCCTATTGCGGGGCAATTGGCGTTATAGTCTGATCATGCGTTTTGCAAAGTTACTTGTCCTCATCGTCCTTGCCCCAACGGTGGCTGCCGCAGCAAACCGGTCGCCGGCGGAGTATTTTTCCGCGCTGGACGATTACGCACACCTGGAAAACATCGATGTGCAATCCGGGAGGGTTGTTCGCGACTACCTGGTGCCTCTGGGTGCGATTGAGAAAATTCGTGGTGCCTGGGCTCCCCGACGGAGCGAACGCCTCAGCGGAGAGCTAGCGGGCTACACCTGGCGTGTGCTCGATGGTTATACGACTGTTGAGATGATCGACGAGTTGGACGAACGTCTTGGGCAGGATGAAGGGATAAGCAAGGTATTCAGCTGCGAGGCCCGCGCCTGCGGTAGCAGCGTGCAGTGGGCTAATCGAATATTCCAGCAGCGATTGCTTTACGGCACGGAAGTGTCACAGCGCTATCGCGTTTACACCCTCGAACACGGGGGAGACAGCTATCGATTACTGATTTACGGGTCAGCGCGAAGTAGTGACCGCCAATATCTACATGTAGAGGCTCTAAAACTCAGCCCCTAGAACTATGCCCCTAGATCTATACCCTTAGCTACTGGCGTAACTGCAGTAGTGCGAGAAACTCGTCGCGCGTCTTTTGATCAGAGCGAAAGCTTCCCAGCATTGCGGAAGTCTTCATAAGCGAGTTTTGTTTCTCAACGCCGCGCATCATCATGCACATGTGTTGGGCTTCTACTATCACGCCTACACCTTCAGCATCAGTGACCTCCATTATCGTTTCGGCGATCTGGCTGGTCAGCGACTCCTGTATTTGCAGGCGCCTGGCGTACATATCGACGAGTCGCGCAATTTTGGATAAGCCTAAGACCTTTCCTGTGGGGATGTAAGCCACATGGCACTTGCCAATAAATGGCAGCATGTGATGCTCGCACATGGAGTACATTTCGATATTCTGTACCAGAACCATCTCATTACTGTCAGATGGAAACAGCGCGTTATTCACAACTTCATCGATACTTTGATGATAGCCTCGAGTAAGAAACTCAAACGCCTTGGCAGCGCGTTTAGGTGTATCAACGAGTCCCGGGCGCTCGAGATCTTCTCCGATGCCCGCGATAATGCCCGCCCAATGCGATTCCATGACTTGAGTTACTCAGATTTAGGGATAAAGAAAGATGGTAACAACCTCGTCAAACGGCAGCAACGAAGCGTTTCTTGCAGATTATGAGCTTTCTGCGACCACGCCCGAAAATTTGGGCGCTGCCTTAGATCAAACGTATCGGGCCCTCGAGAAAGCGGAAGTCTTCTTTGGGCATGGTAGTGACAGCGCCTGGGATGAGGCGGTGTTTTTGCTACTGAGCGCCGCGGGTTTGCCTCTGGATTCTGGTGATGCGGTGCTCGACCACGCGCTGGATAAAGACGTATGGGAGTGCACTCTGGCTTGGTTGCAAGCCCGCATCGTCGAGCGCAAACCTTTGCCATATCTAACCGGCCGGGCCTGGTTCGCTGGTCTCGAATTTAAGTGTGATGAACGGGCGTTGGTGCCTCGATCACCCCTTGCAGAGGTGATAGGTACTCAATACACACCCTGGTGGTCCGGTGATTCACCGTCAAGCCTGTTGGATCTGTGTTGCGGCGGAGGATGTATTGGCATTGCGGCGGCCATGTATCAGGAGGAGCTCAAGGTTGTGCTGGCAGATATTGATGCTGATGCTCTGGCCCTTGCCAGGGAAAATGTTGAGCTTTACGAGTTGCAGGAACGAGTCACCATTGTGCAGTCAGATCTAATGGCTGCTCTGGGTAACGAAAAGTTCGACATTATTCTCTGTAACCCTCCCTACGTGGACGCGGCAGATCTGGCGTCTATGCCGCAGGAATATCATGCAGAACCCCCTCAGGGGCTGGGGTCTGGTGACGATGGTCTGGATATTACGCGGCGCATCCTGGCAGCCGCGGGCAAGCATCTTTCTCCCCAGGGAGTTTTGTTTCTTGAGCTGGGCAACTCCTGGGAGGCTCTCGACGCCGAACTGGCCGACTTGTCGCTAAGCTGGCTCGAGTTCGCCGAAGGGGGGCACGGGGTGCTTGTGGTGCGGGCCGATGAGCTAGCCTCGATCAGTGCGCGTTTGAGTTCTTCCTCCGCAGAGAGTTAAGCCGTTCACGCGTGTTCTGCAGCGCAGTCCACAACGCGTATAATCGCTTTTTTTGACGATCCCGGAAACGACATGGCAGGTAACACTTTCGGCACTTTATTCACCGTGACGACCTTTGGCGAGAGCCACGGGCCAGCACTGGGCGCTATTGTCGACGGCTGCCCTCCGGGACTGGAGTTGGACAGCAGTGACATGCAGCCCGACCTCAATCGTCGCAAGCCGGGGACCTCGCGATTTACTACCCAGCGGCGGGAGTCCGATGAGGTGCGTATTCTGTCCGGGGTGTTTGAAGGCGTAACCACCGGCACGCCCATTGGACTCCTGATCGAGAATGAAGATCAGCGCAGTCGTGACTACGCGAATATTGCTGATCGCATCCGTCCCGCGCATGCCGATTACAGTTATATGCATAAGTTCGGATTTCGGGACTATCGCGGTGGCGGGCGCTCCTCGGCCAGGGAGACTGCGATGCGTGTGGCCGCGGGGGCAATCGCCAAGAAATTTTTGCTGGGGCAGGGGATCCGCATTCGCGGTTATCTGCAGCAACTCGGTCCCATAGCAGCGGAGGTCCTCGACTGGAGCTGCGTTGAGACCAATCCCTTCTTTTGTCCTGATCCCGCGAAGGTGCCGGAGATGGAGACGTTTATGGCTGCGCTCAATAAAAGCGGAGACTCTATCGGTGCCCGCATAAACGTTGTCGCCGAAGGCGTTCCTCCGGGCCTGGGCGAGCCCGTCTTCGATCGCCTCGACGCTGACATTGCTGCGGCGATGATGAGTATCAATGCAGTGAAAGCTGTTGAGATTGGCGCGGGCTTTGACAGTGTCGCGCATTACGGCAGCGAGCATCGTGACCTGATGACGCCCGAAGGCTTCTTGAGCAATAACGCGGGTGGTGTCTTAGGTGGTATCAGCAGCGGACAGGACATCACCGTGAGCATGGCCCTGAAGCCGACCTCCAGTATCCGTCAGCCTGGTGCCAGTATTAATCATGCAGGGGAGCCTATCGAGGTCGTAACGACCGGTCGCCATGACCCCTGCGTGGGTATTCGTGCAACACCTATTGCCGAAGCGATGCTTGCTTTGGTGCTCATGGATCACTTTTTGCGCCAGCGTGCACAGAACAGCGACGTACAGTCGCCTACGCCGGTTTTGCCCGCAGAGACACCTAAAGAGCCGTGAAGTTTCCGACGTTGCGTCGTTCGGTCGCACGCACGACCCTGCTGGGGGTTGCTGCCCTGGGTACTCTGCTTTGGGCCGCGGCGACGCAGCTTGGACTGGGCGTAAACAGCCTCGTTGCGCAATTACTGGTTTTACTGGCGGCGTTCTTGGTGCTTATAGCGCTTGCGGCGCTGGTAGCCATACTGCTGGGAGTGTTACGGCGACGGCGTTGAGTCTGGCTGCTCTCTTAGCAGCCTGAGTATCGCCCTGACTATTATCCAACGTGTTTTAGTGGAATCAGTCGGCTAGCAGGTCGATTTCCAACGTCATAGCGTCTGCCATGGCATCAAGCTGCCACTCGAGTTCGTCAAGGCGGCTGTCGGGGTTAAGCTCGATACAGGCGTCGGCACGAAAAAGAGGCTCGCCACTCATCGCTGCAGTTTCTACGCCGGTGTCCAAAGATCGTACATTGAATCCGGCACTGCGCAGGGCGCGGGTAAGCTCCCTGACAATGCCTGGCCGATCCGGACCCATAAGGGTGATGCGTTGGGTGGACAGGCTAGCGCCGTCGGGGTCCCCAGCGTCGGTCAAAATGGCGGTTATGCCCTCACTGGCAAGGCCTTTCAGGTCCTCATCGAGTGCGGTGTGCTGATCTAAGGGGATTTGCGCCTGCAGCACGCCCGCAAAGCGTCCGCCTAAGCGACTCAATTGCGAATCCAGCCAGTTTCCGCCGTGGTCAGAAATCAACGCGCTGAGCTGCTCGATAACACCGGGGCGGTCGTCGCAAAAAAAACTGATCAAAACGCGGGTCGTCACTGGGTGGTGCTCCACTTTGCTTCCGTCAGCGCGTATATTACCCCGTGATTTCATTCTTGGAGGAGTTTATCTGTGCAAAAGCTCAAGGCACTCGTTTCAACTTTGGTTCTGGCACCGGCCATTTTTATGACTGCGCCGGCTTCAGCGGCGCTGGACTGGGATACCGCGCTTAATGGCAAGCATCGCAGCGAGAAAAACTCCGCTCGTGATGTGTTTAGACATCCCCGTGAGACTCTGGAGTTTTTTGGCATTGAGGAGGACATGACCGTCGTTGAACTGTCACCCGGTGGAGGTTGGTACACCGAGGTGCTCGCGCCACTTCTCCACGAGAAAGGCAGCTATTACGCGGCGCATAACAGCCCGAATGGCGGCGCTTATTCGCGCCGTTCTTTGGGCGGCTATCTCCAGAAGCTCGGAGAAAACAATGACATTTACGGGAACGTCACGGTGACGACTCTGGGTCCTGCCGACGCGGTGGTGATTGCGCCCGCAGGCACCGCCGACATGGTGCTCGCCTTTCGGAATGTGCATAGCTGGATGCGTGGAGAAACCTTAGCCAACACTCTATTAGTAGCCTACGATGCGCTGAAGCCCGGTGGCGTGTTTGGGGTGGTTCAGCATCGCGCTAACGATGGATCTGATCCCGAGCGCATGAAGGAGACGGGCTACGTCAGCGAAGACTACATCATCGCTGCAGCGCGGAGCGTTGGCTTCGAGCTGGATGACCGCTCAGAGATAAACGCCAATCCCAAGGATACCGGTGACTATGCTGATGGTGTTTGGGAGCTCCCTCCGTCATTGAGTACTGCGGATGAAAATCGCGCAGCTCGCATGGCAGTGGGCGAGAGCGATCGCATGACATTGAAGTTTGTAAAGCCAGCCAGCTGATGTGGCAGATCTTGTAAAAGTCCCGCTTGCGCGTGTTCCAGAGGAGCACCTGCAAGCGCTTCTTGAGGAGTATGCCAGTCGCGATGGCACTGACTATGGCGCACAGGAAACAAGCCTTAGGGAACGGGTAGAGCAGCTGTTGGCGCAGTTGCGCGCAGACAAACTACAGCTCTTGTTTGACGTCGATTCGGAAGAGTGGGATATCGTCTCCGCCGAGGAAGCCGAGCGTCTATTGAGCGGTGTCTAGCGCTGTTACTGGACGCAGATAGCTGAACATTGCATCTACGGGCCCATAGATATTTTGGTGGCGAGCGGATTAAAAATGAGTATCGAGGAAGCCAAAGACACGCTTGATGCCCGAGGGCTCAACTGTCCTGAGCCAGTCATGCTGTTGCACAAGGCTATGGCCGGTCTCTCTCCCGGAGAGCGATTGCTGGTTCTTGCAACCGATCCGACGACACAGCGGGATATCCCCCAGTTTTGCCGTTTTTTGGGTCACGTGCTCGAGCAAAGCGAAGAAACAGACGATGAATTCCACTATGTCCTCATCAAGGGGACTTAACGCCGACCAGCTCATTGAGATCTTTAATGATCTTTTTTTGCAGAGCAACAGAACTCGCTTGCAAGGCGGTGCTGTAGAGCCTCTCTACGAGCCTGCTCAAGGCGATGCTCCGGCCCGTATCTCTTTTAGGGCTGACTATGCCTCCAGTGCACTCCACGAAGTAGCACACTGGTGCATTGCTGGAGAAGCACGTCGCAAGCAGCTGGATTACGGGTACTGGTACGATCCGGATGGAAGGAGCGTTGCTGCGCAGGCCAGATTTCTCGAAGCGGAAGCGAGGCCTCAGGCACTCGAGTGGTGCTTGTCTCGCGCTGGACGTATCCCATTCAGACTCAGTTTAGACAATCTTGACGCGCCTACCGATCCTGCGGTTACGCGGGCTTTTGGGGCGGCCGTGCTAAGCGAAGCGAGAGCTTTCAGTCATCACGGTTTGCCGCTCCGCGCGGATCAGTTCTTTACTGCCCTGAGAGCTCATAGCGGTGCTCGCGAGACGCTGAAAGACCTCGAGTTTAACGAAGTGAATTTGCTGTGATCCGAATTCTGGCCGATGAGAATATGGTGGGGCTCGATTTGCTACCCAGCGATGAACTGGAGATCCAAACGCTACCGGGACGAAACATCTCACCCGGGGATTTGGAGGGAGTAGACGTTCTTTGGGTTCGATCAGTCACCCAGGTTACCCGGAGTTTGGTACAAAACAGTCAGCTGCGGTTTGTTGGCACAGCTACCGCAGGACTCGAGCACATCGATGAGGAGGCACTCCAAGAGCAGGGTATCGCTTTTGCTGCTGCTCCGGGCGCGAATGCTAATTCGGTGGTGGAATACGTTCTAGCGGCTCTGGCGGAACTAAGAACGCCCTGGGAGTGCCTTGAGCGCGGTGAAACTCTTGGCGTGGTGGGTTATGGGGCGGTGGGGAGCTTATTGGCGACTGTAGCCAAGACTCTGGGCTGGTCTGTCAAAGTGTGTGATCCCTGGCTTGAGTCTCGTCAGGCTGGCGGTGATTGGGTGTCATTGGCAGAGGTTCTCAAGTGTCGTGTGATAAGTCTGCACTGTTCCCTGCATGCCAATAAGCCCTGGCCCAGTTATCACCTCATCGATGCCAGCGCATTGGCAGGTCTTGATGGATCACAGTGGCTCATCAATGCGGCGCGCGGTGCTGTGATTGATGACGCCGCGCTGCTTGAGCATTTGCAACGTGAAAACCCTGTTAACTGCGTGCTGGATGTGTGGGAGGGCGAGCCGCATTGTGACTTGGCTTTGCTGTCGGCACCCAGCCTGAAGATCGCTACAGCGCATATTGCCGGATACAGTTGGGACGCCAAGTGGCAGGCAACCTGTAGGTTGTATCAGAGACTTATCGATGCCGGTCTGGTGAGCACTGCGATAAGCACAGACAGCGCTGGGGCGAGCACCTTAAAACCCGTCGAGGGCAGGGGGGTTGATTTTGTTCGCGACCTTGTCCGGCAGCGCTATGCGATTTGGGATGACGACGCGCTGTTTAGAGGTCTCGCTAAGTTGGCTGAGGAAGAGCAAGCATCAGGCTTTGATAGTTTACGAAAACACTATCGCGTGCGACGGGAATTGCGTGGCTCCCAATTGACTCTGCCACCCAATGAGTCGGCAAAAGACGTCCACGCTCTAGCTCAGGCGCTGGGGGTCACGACAGGTACTCGCTAATCTATGAGCTAACCGGAGCTTGCAGATAATGCCGTATCTCAAGATGCCATTCTTGACTTTCTATAGCGTCGAGCAGGCCGAGTTGTTCCCACCTTGCGTAGATTCCCTGTGAGATGTCTTCGAGGGTGCGATCAATAACTTTCCGGTCCAAAAAACCCTCCTGATACTGATAGTACTGCCCCTCCATGCCTCGCAAGATAAGCATGTGCCAGGCCCTTGCCCTGACTAACTCCGCTGGGCTTAACGAATCAGTACCGTCGGACTCGAGTTTCACGATTATCTCAGCGAGGTCTTCTGAAATCGCCAACTCGCGATTTATGTCTTGCACATCAGAAATCCTGAGCTGGTTCGCCGACAGCGCTGCTATACGGTTTGCTTGCTGAACTTCGTAACCGAGTAAAAATATGCCGACAATCGCAACCAATGCAGCGCCCGTTTGAACATACTCGTTAATGTCGGAAAGCCTCATCACTCTTAATCCTCAATGATCGTTAGCTCGAGCATACGCTCTTACTCGCATGGTCGTTCGCTCCGCCAAAGGCAAAAAACAGGATGGCGGTGGCCGCGCCGATGCGGGGAAAAGTCGGCCACTCCGTTTAGCGACTCACTTTCTTTTTATAGAATCGGCACTATACAAGACAATCTCTCGCTCGGAAGTCACTGCTAATCTAGAATGCACTTAAGGCAATGCTGATGCTAAGTAGGCAGGCAGGCTAGCTGCAGTAAGCCAGACCGACACCAAGGTGTCACAAGTCACTCTAGTTAAGAGATCCACATCATGAAAAGACTGCTTACTTTATTGACGGCCGCCGCAACTCTTTTGAGCGGCGCTTCTATGGCTGTAACCCCTACAGGGGCAGACTTTAACGACACTGGCGATATTCTGGCGCGCTCTACGCAGCACCCTGATATTGAGTGCCAGATTATGGTGCAACGTGCAACGTGCGACGCAGGCAGCGATTTACTATATGCCTGCGGTAGCCCAGGTGGACTTTATCAAAGCCACAAGGCGAGCAGGGGGTGACTACGATACGGTTAACTTCGTAACAAAACCATTTGGTTCAGAGAAGGGTTTTCTGACTGCCAACGACACCACAGCATATGCATGGGGTTCGATCTCTACTAAGCAAGGCGCTCAGGTTGTTGAGGTGCCACCTATGACCGACAAGATTGATTACTTCGGTTCGTTTATTTCCGCTTGGCATGTGCCCATGATCGATGTCGGCTCTAAAGGTGCTGATGAAGGTAAGGGTGGAAAATACCTGTTCCTGCCCCCTGGCTATAGCGGCCAGCACGGCACAGCTGAAGAACTCGAAGCTCAGGGCTATATTATTGTTCCCGGTATGGACACTCACGACGCTTCCTATTCCTTTCGTCCAACGCTATTGAACGGTGCTACTCACCTAGACGCAGGTGATCACGCTAAGGGCATCAAAGTCTATTCACTGACCGAGGCTGTTGAAGGGAACATCGAACCTACTGAGTATTTGGATGCGACTGAGCTTCCCTACGACTGCCTGCCGTACTACAACATGACTTTCATCGAAGACATTAATGACGTTGTTCAGAACAACCCTGTGCGTGAGAAAGATCGTGCCATTTACTCGACATTGCACAGCATCGGGATTAAGAAAGGGGAAGCGTTTAGTCCGACGCCGATCCAGAAAAAGGCCGCTCTCGAAGGTCTAGAGCCGGCCTACGCATACATGCAGAAAAAATTCACAACCGAGGGCGAAACGGTTGCACCTCTCTGGGTGAAAGACGGCGAGAAAATGTCGGAGTGGTCATTCTGGAATTTTGGCCCGCAAGCGCAGATGGGATTCCCCTTTGAAGATGGCGAAGAGATTCTTATCGACAAGCGTGCTGCGTCGTACTTCTATGTAACGTTCCTGCCGAATCAGCTCGGTGGCGCGACTTTCTACCTCACTGGACTTCGTGGCAGCGATGGCAACTTGCTGAACGGAGACGATACCTACCGGCTCAATGTGCCTAATGATGTGCCAGCAAAAGATTTCTGGTCTGCCATCGTTTACAACATGGAAACCAAGAACTTTAACCGTGGTGTTGACCGCGTAGGTGCCTCAACCAAAGATCTGGATAAGATGGTTAAGAACGCCGATGGATCTGTGGATATCTATTACGCGCCGAGCCTGGACGAAGTGCCAAAAGGCTTTGAAGCTAACTGGGTGACTACAGAGAGTGCAACAAACGCTAACGACTGGTTCTTTCTGTTTCGTCTGTACCGTCCAGAATCAAAAGACTGGTTTAAGACATGGATGCTGAGTGACGTCGTAAATATCTCTAAACAATAACTATTAGTTTTGCCAAGCATGGAAGCCTGAACTAAGCTTTAGAGCTACTCAGCTAATGCGGTCCAGCCGCACAGAGAGAGCTTGTCATGTTCAAGTGCCTGGTTAGTTTTGTCTTTGTTTTATTTCTTGTCGCCTGTTCTCGAGAGCAGGCGGGCACGCCCTCAGTTGCTTTAGAAGCGACGCCAGAGGCTGCCCCCGTTAGCCTCAACGAGGCCGAGTTGGTTGCCAAGGCGGGAGCCCCTTTGCTTGAGGGACTCGGTGACTTCACCTATCCGATCTCTAGTACCGTGGCAGGCGTTCAGCGTTATTTCGATCAGGGCATGATGATGGCCGCAGGTTTCAATCACGCCGAGGGCGTGCGGGCCTTTCGTGCAGCCCAGCGATTGGACCCCGACTGCGCTATGTGTTTTTGGGGCGAGGCACTCGCCATTGGCCCGAACATTAACGTCACGAGCAAGGGCAAAGCGATAATGATGCCTCAGGACCGTGAAGCGGCTTTTGCCGCAGTCCAAAAGGCGCAATCACTCAGCGCCACGGCCACACAGAAAGAACGCGATCTGATCGAGGCTCAAGCCCTACGCTACAACGGCGACCCGGAGAGTGTGCGCGAACCACTGGACTTAGCCTATGCCAATGCGATGCGCGAGGTCGCTGCAAAGTATCCCGATGACGACAACGTGCAAGCCATGTTTGCCGAAGCCATGATGAATACCATGCCCTGGAACTACTGGCTTGATGGCGAAAACCCAAGGCCGGAAACGCGTGAGGTTATCGATGCTCTGGAAACTGTCATGGCGCGTAACTCGCAGCACCCGCTGACGCTGCATCTGTATATTCACGCAGTCGAGGCTGCCTCAAACCCGGGGCGTGCGGAGAAGGCTGCGGACAGTTTGGCGGATCTGGTGCCCGGTTCGGGTCACCTCGTGCATATGCCCTCACATATCTATTGGCGCATCGGTCGCTACTACGATGCCTCTGAGGCCAACGTACGCGCTGCCAAGGTCGACGAAGACTACATAGCGCAGTGCAACGCTCAGGGTTTTTACCCTGCGCTCTATTACCCACATAACATCCACTTCCTCTGGGCTTCAGCCAGTATGGAGGGGCGTAGTGCCGTGGCCATCGAGGCGGGGCGCAAGGTGGCGTCGAATGTGCGGCTGGAGCAGATTCAGCAGTTTCCGACGGTAGAGTTCTTTCAGACAGTGCCACTTTTATCTTTGGTGCGCTTCGCCCGTTGGGACGAGATATTGGCAGAGCCCGAGCCACCCGGTGATCTGCCGTTCTCACTGGCTGTTTGGCATTACGCGCGTTCTGTGGCTCTGACGCGGGGAGGCGATACCGACGGCGCCGCAGCAGAGCTTGCGGCGATGGAACCGTTGATGGATAACGAGTCGATTTGGTTTCTCGATGGCAATGACTACCCGGCGAGTCAGGTGCTAGCTATTGCTATGGCTCTAGGTTCTGGAGAGCTTGCGCAGCAGCAGGGCGACCTTGATGCAGCAATCGAGTTTTATGAAGTCGCTGTGGCGGCGCAGGATCAGCTGCCTTACACCGAGCCACCGTTCTGGTATTACCCCACGCGGCAGTCCCTGGGCCACGCTTTACTAGAGAAAGAAGACTATGCGGCAGCAGAGGCTGTATATCGCAAAGACCTCAGTCAGTACCCGCGCAACGGATGGTCGCTCTATGGTCTAGCTTTGAGCCTGCAAGCGCAGGGTAAAGAGGCAGAAGCCGCTAAGGTTCAAGAGCGCTTCTCAAATATTTGGGAACGGGCTGATGTGGAATTGGCGTCCTCGATACTTTAAGGCCTTGCCATGACGGGAGTTTTTGTAGCGACAAGAGGAGAAGCTCATCTATGCGTACCGAAGCAACGCGAGCGCTAGTCAGTCGTTGGATTGAGTTGGCTGGAAAAGGTGATGTTGATGGAGCAATGGCATTGTTTTCACCTGATGCGGTCTGGACAAATATTGGATCTACGCGTTTTTCCGGACGTTTCGAAGGTATTCAGGAGATTATGCAAGGGCTGCTGGGTCCGCTATTCGGATCGCTCGAGGGCACCATAGAGTCGGACATTGAGGCGGTTATTGCCGATGGCTCCCGCGCCGTCGTACTAAGCAGGGGCATCGCTCGATCTCGGTCGGGCGCAGATTACAACAACACCTATGCTCAGGTGTTTACCGTCGAGGACGGGAGAATTGTTGCGGTAAGGGAGTACATGGATACCGCCTTGATCGATGCGGTTTTTGGCTAGGTTATTGGCTTTTTTTAGAGGGTGTAGGCCCTTGGATTCATCGATCGTCAGGAGTGTATGGAGTGCTTAGACCAAGCTATCAGTGGATGGCCCAGATGGGGGCGGCGCTTGGCGTAATCGCATCACTCGTACTTGTCGCCTACGAATTGAAGCAAAGCCAGAACGTGGCTATGGCTGATATTTTTCAACAGCGTTCTGTTATGGCCCTCGATTTGGCCACGAGCATTTATTCGCCTGAGGCACTCTCGCAGGCGCACTATCGCGCAACCTACGATCTGGATTCGGTCAACATGGTGGATTTAGCCATGTTGCGCACCGAGACCGAGGCTCGATTTATCTATTTTGCAAATGAGCATTTTCAGTATGAGATTGGGATGCTTTCGGAGGAGGGTTGGGCTGCCGCCAAAGTCTACATGGCGTTCGTATTTGGAAATCCCTGCAATCGGCGCGTCTGGCGGGATCAAGAAAACGCTTGGCGAGAGTCCTTTGCTCAAGAGGTTAACGCTATCATCCAGAAGGGCGCCTATGGCTCAGGGGAATGCACACTGCCTACGGTAGAGGACCTTTTACCGCGCGGTTGAGGACGGCGCCTCTTATCAGTGACTCGTAGTCGGGGTCGACAACAGCAGTCGCTTCGGTCAGGCTCCTCGCCATGAGTCCATTAACAGCTACCAAACTTCTAACTTGGCCAGCTTCAGCTTGGTGCACTACGGTGCTGCTCGGCGTTGCAGTGCCGGTTTTGGTGTTGCTGGCACTCTCGGGAACATCTTCCTCTCTGGTTTTGAGCGGCGGCCCAATATTCACTTTAGGTCTGATGGGCGTTGGCATCATAGCGGCGGCGACGGCGGGGCGCTTTGATCTAGCGGTTTTTTTGGCGTTGATGAATGCAGCATTCTTAGTGGTATTGGCATTAGCGCTGGGGATGCCTGTGTCCCCGCATCCTTTCTCAACCATTTTGGCGATGGTGGTCGCGAGTGGGAGTTTCTCCGCGCGAGGTGCGCTGTTTGCGATAACGCTATCTCAGCGAGGGTGGTTGATGGCCTTGTTCGTTGTCGCCGGCGAGGCATCGGTTTTGCTCATCGCCTCGATCTTCCCGGGCGCTCTGCCCGATTGGTTTCTAGCACTTCTGCCTGCGCAGTGGGCGAGCATTGCAATTCAGGCGTCGCTCACCGGGGCTGGGTCATTAGCGGCATTCCCCGTTTTGATCGCCTTGGCTGGCACTGCAGTGACGACTCTGCTGGCCGCACGATTCTGTCTACACCGTTGGCCTTACTTACTTATGTTCACAGCCTGGCTCGGTCTGTCAGCGCTGGTGTATTTTTGCTCTGCACCAACGTCGCCTAATGCTGGGGTCGCCAGTGTTACGACTGCTGAGACGCCTGCGTATTCTGCGTTGGTGGAGCAATTCTGACGCGAATCACGCTAAGGTGTATCAGCGTGACAATTAAGTTGCGAAAAAATGGGTTCTGCACCAATTCCAACTGACAAGGCGGTTCCACATTGAGTCTTTTAAGAATCTTTTTACTCGTATCCGCAGTGACCTATCCCCCAAGTTAAAACCATTACTTGGATGAGATGCCCAGAATTTATGCTGCTTGCCCCGCAAAGGCAACCGGCGGTAAATAGTTAAGCGAGCTGTGCGGTCGAACGTTGTTGTATTGGTTTTGCCACAGCATGATTTCGGTCTCTGCGTCCTCGAGTGAGCGGAACCAGTGACGGTTTAGGCACTCATTCCTGAATTTGCCGTTAAGGCTTTCCACAAAGGCGTTTTGTGTTGGTTTGCCTGGCTGGATAAATCCGAGCGTTACGCCAGACTCTTGGCTCCAAAAGAACATCGCTTTACTCGTGAATTCCGTGCCGTTGTCGCAAATGATTTTCTGCGGTTTTTCCCGATCTTCGAATAGCTCACTTAGAAAGCGAGCGACCTGCGAGCCAGTGATAGAGACAGCGACGAGTTGTCCGACCATTTCACGCGAGAAGTCGTCAACGACATTCAGTACGCGGAATCGTCTGCCACTACTTAGCTGATCTGAAACAAAGTCCATCGACCACCGCTGATTAACGCGTGACGGCACTTCCATTGGTTGCCTGGGTCGCTGGAGCTTTTTACGCTTTTTAGTGCGGACCTGAAGCCCTTCCTCGGTGTACAGGCGATACATGTGCTTCTTCTTCACAACGAGACCCTCGTTCTTCAGGATCCCGTGCAATAAAAGGTAG